>JBFMGG010000008.1 GCA_040752835.1 Campylobacterota bacterium
TGAGGTTATCAATTATGGTGTGTCAATCGATAAGCTGGCTCAGATGCTAGAGTCTGGACAGATGAGATTTGACGTTTAAGTTTCAGAGGGTCAAAAATGGAAATCAACCACTTTTTAAAGAGACCCGATTTTTTTGAAGAGGCTTTTGTGCGGTTTGACCTCGGTTTTGCATTCGGGGCAGATCCGTCTCACCAGCCGCTGTGCGACGATCCCGATCAGCGAATCGGCGATGAGATAGGGCTGAAGTCCCATCTGGACCATCCTCCCGATGGCACTGGGGGCGTCGTTGGTGTGGAGGGTCGATAAAACCAGGTGTCCCGTCAGGGAGGCCTGTGCCGCGGAGTTGAGCGTTTCGAAATCGCGGATTTCCCCGATCAGGATGATGTCGGGGTCCTGGCGCAGAAATGATTTGAGCGCTTCGTTGAACCCGAAACCGATCCGGTCGTTCACCTGCACCTGCTGGACGAGGGGCAGCTGGTATTCGATCGGGTCTTCGATCGTGAGCACTTTGTTTTCGATGCTTTTGATCTCATTGAGTGCGGCGTAGAGGGTCGTCGTTTTTCCGCTCCCGGTGGGACCGGTGATGAGGACGATCCCATAAGGGGAGCGGATCATTTCATTGAATCGCTCGAGGTTTTTGTTTTCGAAGCCGAGTTCGTGGAGGTTGAGGAGGATCTTTTGCTGATCGAGGATCCGCATCACGATCGATTCGCCGAACAGGGTCGGGGTGGTCGAGAGGCGGAAATCGTATTTGTTGACGCCGATTTCGAGGCTGAAACGGCCGTCCTGGGCCTTTCGGCGTTCGGAGATGTCGAGATTTCCGAGCAGTTTGATCCGCGACGTGAGTGCGGTGTAGATTTCGAGGTCGAATACGAACGTCTCCTGCAAAATCCCGTCCACCCGGGTGCGTACCGACATCCCCTGGGCATCGGGTTCGACGTGCAGATCGCTGGCGCGGCGGAGAATCCCGTCTTTGATGATGAGCAGTATCAGCTGCATGACGGCGCTCGATTCGGCATTGGCCGCCTTGAGCCCTTCATTATTGATTTCGCGCTTGATCTCCTGGGCGATGGTCTGGGTTTTTTTGACGATCTCGAGGCGCTGGAAAATGTGTTTGATGTCGGTGCTGAACGCAAGAAAGATTTTGAGCGGCTTGGTCGCAATGTTGCGTTCGAGCGCATCGAGCCCTTCGTAGTTGAACGGGTCGGAGGTGGCGACGTAGACGTAGTCTTCGTCCTCTTTAAACGGGATCGCTTCGGCGCCGACGAGCAGCGGAAGGGGAAAACGCTCAAGGGCGTGGAGGTCGATTTTCTGGCCGTAAAGGTCGACAAACTCGATATTGAGTTGTTTGGAGAGGATGACGGCGATCTCTTTTTGGGTGATGAATCCCTCTTCGATGAGGATTTCCCCGAGCTTTTTGAGGAAGCGGGACTCTTTTTGTTTTTCCAGTGCCTGGTTCAGCTGGGCCGGGGTGATGAGATCTTTTTCGATCAGCAGGTCGCCGAGGTGTATTTGCGGGCGTATCATCTCATCTCCATGTCCGGATCAGGTCGGCGGCCGCTTTGGAATTTTTGTAGTTCAGGTAGAGCTCCAGGATGCCGATCGCTTCGGCCGTGCGCCCCTGGGCGTGCATCGCCCGCGCGTAGAGCAGCCACGACTCTTCCCCCTCGCGGTTGATGCGGTTGGCTTTTTTGGCCCAGATCGCGGCGTCGATGTAGTTCTCTTTGGCATAAAAATCGCGGGCGGCGGCCATCGCGGTTTCGTATTTGGGATTGTTGTAATAGGCGTCTACCGGATTGAGGGCGCTTTGGGTGTTGACCTGGAACAGCGTGCTGGGCGGAGAGGGGATCGCGGGGACCGTGTTGTCGCGGGGCTGCGAGGGTGCTTCGGGCATCTCGGGCAAAGCCTGGGGGGATACGGGCTCGCCTGCGGCCGAGGGTTTTGGCGGGAGGGGTGCCGCGGCCGGGGTCTTGGGCGGATATTTGGATGCCCGCCCTTGGCCGCCTTTGGACGGTTCTTGGTGCGTGAAGGGAGCGGTTTCGTTGAGCTCGTCGACCGCGGGGAGGACGTTTTGAGCAATCGGCGCGGGAATGGGCGGCGGCGCTTTTGTCGGGGAACCCGCATGCGAGGGGGGCGGCGTTTGGGGGGCGAACCATACCCGATACGCCGAAATTCCGGCAATGAGAAACAGCAGTATCCCCGTCACGATCAGCGAGATGCGGATCATACGGCGGCGTCTTGAGGCCTGGCAGCGGGCGACGAGCTGATCGAAATTCTCAATCATGGATCAGCTCCGCGCTCATCGCCGCCATCGTGATCGTACACGACGAGGGACGGAGGTATTTCGTTTTCCGGTGGGCGTTGGTGTAGTGCAGCAGATGGAAAAAATGGTAAAAGAGCTTTTTGAAATTCCGGAAGTTGCCGCCGCTGATGCGGTGTGCTTTTTTGATCAGGGCCGGGGAGAGCTCGTCGATGTCGGCATAGCCGATCCGCAGCAGCTCCCGGTAGAGGTAGTTTTTGCATTCATTGGGGGTGAGACAGGAGAGTTCGACGACCCGGTGGGGGCGGCTTTTGAAATGGGGGGCCTGCAAGATCGCCTCCCCCTCTTTTTTGTGCATGGCCAACAGAAACCAGAACGCCTGTGAATCACTGAGCATCCGGACGAACTCACGCATTTCGACGCTGAGCAGCTGCGCTTCGTCGATCATGACGACGTGGTCCGTGCCGCGATAGAGCTCCGTCGCCTGCACCCGCAGCCGTTCGATGTCTTCCCCTTCGGCGACGACCCCCTTGTGGCGGATGAGCTGGTAGAGAAAACTCAAAGGGGTGATAAAAGGGGTCTCGATCAGGATGACGTGGCGTTTCTCGTACCAGCGGTCGTAGAGGAGGTTGAGGAGAAAGGTTTTGCCGCTGCCGGGCTCCCCGATGAGGTAAACGGGCTGCGGGAATTTTTCGTCGAGGCAGGTAGCGATTTTATCGATCGCCGAGAGGGCGCTTTGCATTTCGAAATAGTCCTGCGTATTCCGCCGCTCTTCGAACCGTTCCGCCGCTTTGAGCCAGGTCGTCATGTCAGTCAAACCGTTTGAGCACCGCATCGTCGATCGTGGGAAGGGTGTCTTCCTTGATCAGCGTCGGGGTAATCAGGATGAAAAGTTCGCTTTTGCGCACCGTGTCGGTGGTGTTGTGGAACAGCCGACCGAAGAGGGGAATATCCCCGACCAGCGGCACTTTGGTGTCGTTTTTATCGATTTTTTTCTCGATAAGCCCGCCGATGAGGACTTTTTGGGAGTCTTTGACCTTGACGATCGACGTCATCTGTTTGACGCGGGTATCGGGAGGCATCGCCCGCTCGGTCTGGGTGGTCGAAGAGGAGGACCCCCCGTTGCCGGAGAGCTCCGAGTCGTCGATCAGTTCGCTGGTAATCGGGTTGATCCGCATGATGATGTAACCCTCTTCGGTCACTTCGGGGATGATGTTGAGCGTCAGCCCCACGAAGACCGATCCGAGGGTGTTCGTCGTCGTCGTCGGGGTCGAAGTGGTGCCGATGATGCTGCCGTTTTGGTAGAGGTAGCTCAGCTGCTGTCCGACGTTGATGACGGCGGGCTGATTGTTGAGGGTGAGCACTTTGGGGTTCGAGAGGACTTCGACGTCCCCGTAGGTTTTGAGAAAATCGATCAGCCCGGCCGGGTTGAAATCGATACCGAATTTGTAAACCGGGTTGGCGACCCCGGTGTTGTTGAAGCTGTTCGAATAGGTACCGTTCAGTGCGAGGCTGAAGTTGCTCCAGTTTACCCCCACCGAACTGTAGTCGTTGTACGTGAGTTCGATGAGGTGCGCTTCGAGCATCACCTGCGCGTGCATCCGGGATTCGAGTTTGTCGAGATAGCGTTTGACCTCCGCCAGCTGGCGTTTGGTCGCGGTGACGCTGACGACCGCGGCGTCGCGGTTAACCATCGTTTTGTGGAGGGCTTCGTTGTAGGCGTCGTCGACCTGGAGGATTTGCTGGATGTGCTCTTTGAGCTGATCCCAGAAGG
The DNA here is from genome assembly GCA_040752835.1 of Campylobacterota bacterium. Taxonomy (NCBI): domain Bacteria; kingdom Pseudomonadati; phylum Campylobacterota; species Campylobacterota bacterium. The sequence continues at coordinate 4,035 of JBFMGG010000008.1, forward strand.
TAAACGTCGAAATTGCGCGGACCTTGGTATAGTCGGTGTTGGACCCGCTGCTGAGGTTTCCCGATCCCGATACGTTGTTCCCGGTTCCCGCAACATTTCCGGTCGTACCGTAGCCCCCCGAAGAGGTTCCGGCGTTGGTTCCCGGCCCCACGGTGATCGATTTGGTCGATTCGGTCACCAGCTCAGACATGTTGATGTAATCGACGTTGAAGTTGACCGTTTTGGTGTAGGAGACCCTCACGACCCCGCGTTGGGCGTCGTAGGTGTGAAAAAGGTTGTGTTCGTCGAAGATGAACGCAAAGAGTTCGGGGACGCTGTAGTCTTGGATATTGACCATGTCCAGCGGCTGCATCAGCTTTTCGCGGGCGAGGTTGTCCTCGAACACGACGCTGATGTTGCAGGTCTGCGCCACGTCGCGCACGAGATCGAGCAGGGTAAGCCCGCTTCCGCGGTTTTGGTAGGCGTTGAGGCTGAACCGTTTGTTGTCGCACTCCTGAGCCCCGAACAGGGCCGAAACAAAGATCAGCGTCAGGAAAAATATTCTCACGGAAGATCCTTGGCCCGAAGGACCGGGCGGGTAGCGCCGACGCCGAAGACGACGAGGCGGTTCCCTTCCCTGAGGCCGACGAAACGGTTTTGGATGTAGGCCACTTCCCGGTCGTTGACCTTGTCGCCGACGCGGTACCATGCCCCGTTGATAAACGCTTTGTCGTTCATTACCGCGCTCACCAGCGTCACCGTCGCAGGCTGCGGTGCGGCGAGCATCGGCGGAGGGGGGAGCAATGCGGATGAGGGATTCGCATTTTTAGGGCGGGCCGCTTTGCGGAATGGGTCATACATCTGCGCGTCCAGTGCGGTTGAAACGATCAGGCAGGCAATTATCCATGCGGTCATTCTCCTCATATTTCGATCCCCATGTAGAGGATGACGGCGGTAAAACGCGGGTTCTTCTCGCCGGCGCGTATGTGGACGCTTTTGACCTGAACCAGCGTGTTTTGCGCTTCGGCAAACGACAAAAACTCCGCGACGGCGGGGAACCTTCCGTTCCCGGTAACCGTCAGTTGCTTGAGTTGTTTGACTTTTCCGTAGAACACTTTGTCGGTATCGACCGATTCCATCGTCTCGATTTCGAGGCCGAGCTTCAGGGAACGTTCCAGTAGAATATCCAGCATTTTAGCATAGCGGCGGTTGTCGAACAATAGCCCCTGCGAATCGGACATCTGTTCGAGCAGGGCGATTTTGTTTTGGCGAAGCCGTTCGAGTTCGTCGTTTTTCTGAGCCAATTCATGATTGACGCGGGCGATTTTTTCCCGGTAAGCCGCGGGAGAATTGCGTTCGACCGTTGTTTCGAGCTCTGCGGTTCGGTCTTTAAGTGCGGAGAGTTTGTCCAGGGTGTCGGAGATGAAAAACATCCAGCTCATCATCAGGATCCCCGCGCTGATGATGGCGTAAATGAGCCGCCGTTTGAACGGCTCGTAGGCTTCGAGCTGGCCGTCGAGGATCTCGAGACGGTAGTCCATGCGACTCATCGGGTCACCTTCACGACGGCGTTATAGGTGTCGTTGTCCAGGGTGATCTCGTCGGTTTGCACGTTTTGGTATCCCAGGGCGTAGAGACCGCTCATCAGTTTGGCGATGTCGTCGCGTTTACGGTAGTCGGCGACGACATGCAGCGCCATCCCTTTGGAACCGTTTTGTTCCATGCTCAGCGTTCCGAGACGGTAGCGCCCCAGCTCGGACGTGACGTCGAGAAGCATTTGCTGGCGTTTGAGATGCATTTGCCCGATCAGCTCGGCGGTTTCGCGGCTGCCGCGTACCATATCGATTTCCCGGTTCAGCGCTTCGGCGTCGTGACGCGCCTTTTCGAGCTGCCGCATCCGGTCGCCGAGCGTCGATGAGAGTTCACTGCTCTGCCCTTCGATGCGTGAGAGCGTTTGGATCAGTTCCGCGTTGCGGCGGGTTTCGTCCGAAATCTGCCACGATATCGCCAACGGCGCTGCCAGGGCGACGAGTACAGACGCGGCGATGACGCTTAAGAACTTTCCGCTTTCGCGCCGGTACCACGGTGCCTGGCGTTCGAACGGGGAGAGGTTGAAAGAGGTGTTTCCCATCTGCCCTGCGAGGTGTTCGGCGCACAGCAAGTCGTGGAGAGCGTCGTCGGCGGGGTGTCCTTTGGTGATCGGAGCGATGGGGGCGCGGGTGATGCCGTAGGCCTCGAAAACGCTCTCCAGCCCCGGTATCGTATGTCCCTTGAAATCGAGATAGATCCGGTCGATTTCGGTGAGGCCGAACAGTCCGCGCTTGTGGTTGATCGTATGGACCAGACGTTCGACGTTGCGCGAGAGGGCATCCTGGATCAGCAGGCATTTGGCCGATTCTTCGGGGGGATAGTTATCCTCGACGACGCCCCGTTCCCAGAGAACCCTGAACAGCGTTTCACGCTCGCAGCCGCATTCCGCGGCGAGCGCGGCGAGGCTCTCCAGGCTCCGGTGGGCGATGTAATGCCCCTCTTGGTAGATGGCGGCGTAGGATTCGTTGTCGCCCAAATGGAGGAAAAGGTCGTTTTTCCCCGGCGGGGTGGTGCCGTCGTAAAACGATCCGTACACCATGATGGCGGGTACGATGAGGTCGATCGATCGGGTTTTGGCGAGGGCGGCGGAAAAATACTCGGCTGCTTTGGCATGTGAGAGGGCAAACGCTTCGAACAGGTAGCTGTTCTCGCTCGGAAGGTCATGGCGGACGTAGGCGATCGTATATTCTTCGTTGTTCTCGAGATTTCCCTCTTCGAACATCCGGATTTCGACGAGGATTTTCTGTTCTTCCTCGCTGAGATGGTTCGGGAGTTTGAGCGTGTGGATGTTGAGCAGGGAGAGGGGGACGATAGCCCCAGAGGGGATTTTTTGAATGTCGCGGCCGTCCGGTTCGCCGAATACTCCGTCCGTGTAGGTCGATGTCGCGTCATGATCAATGTAGAGAATCGTGTTCAGGGGCATCGGTCCGCTTTGTTCGTAGATAATGTGCTCAATTATTGTACATGATTATAGCATATCCGCTTTGGGGAAAGAGACGGATGAGGACATCGCTCTCTTGCTCATCGTCGGCGTTGTGAAACGTGATGTCGATCGGCGCGTGGATCAGGCTCTCGAGAGCGATCGAATACCCCATATCGTGGGGGCGGCCAAGCGCGTCGAAACAGACGGTATCGCCGCGCCCCGTGTGGGTGATCGTCGAGCGGATATCGTGTGCGGAGGTGGCGTTCTCCTCGAGGCCCGCTTCGGTGAGGGTGACGCACCCTTGCGACTGCACCCCGTCGTACCCGATCGCGCGGTAGCGCGCCTCTTTGAGTTTGAGGAGGGCGTACTGGGCGTCTTCGTAGGCGTTGTTGGAGCGGTAGGTGTAAAAACCGATGCCGCTGACGATACCGATGAGGACGATGACGAAAATAAATTCCAACAGGGAAAACGCTTTTTTCATGGGCGTTGCAGACTCCTTCGTTCCAGCCGGATCGGATGGAGCACTTTGGCGCCGGAGGCGGTCGTCACGACGACCCTCATGCTGAGCATCCCGTGCGAGGGGGTATAAGTGATCGGGGTATAAGGGACGTTCGTGCAGCCTGAGCCGTCGGCGAGGTAGTAGCGTTCCACCCTCACCAGCGCGTTAAAGCGCTGATCTGGGGACGTGACGTTCAGTTCCCTCAGGCAGCCGCCGCCGCTTCGGTCAAAGGCGCTGATCCGCAGCAAGGCCGCTTCGGTCGCGCTTTGCATGAACAGCTCGGCCTGCTCGCGGGTGTAGCTGTCGACGTAATGGTTGACGTTGATGGAGGCGTATTTGAGGGTTACCGTCACAATCCCGCCGACGAAGATGAGGATCGTCAATGCCTGCGGCAGTCCAAACGCGCGGCGCATCAGAACACCACCTTTTGTTTGGAGAGCTTCACGGGGTTCAGGCTGCCGCGGACGGGACGGTTCATGTCGATGGAGAGACGGATCGTGCCGTTAAGCATCTGGGCGCGGAACGCGTTGACGCCGGTGGCGACGACGGTGACCTCCCCGTCGCAGAAATTTTCCCCTTTCCAGGGGCGGTAGTTGTAAAACAGCAGCAGGGTGTCGTCGTCGAACGCGGGATTGGGAAAGCATGACGCGGCGTGTTCTTTGCGGGTGAGCGCGTACGCCGAATCGGCGATGCGGTACTGCTCGTAGATCGTTTCGGGCGGGGTGCCGCCCAGCGTGATCGCGTTCGGAAGGCTACCGCTGATGGCGTAGCCTTTGAACGTCGTTCCCGAAAAGACGAGGAGCAGGTCGGAAAAATCGAGGGCGGGATCGTTCCATTTGATTTTTTCGCGGGCGAGCAGGGCGGAGAGGTTCGTGTCGGGGGAGTAGAGGGTACGGGTCGCAAAATCGGAGCGGTTGAGATCGACGAATCCGCTGTAATCCCCCGCCAGATAGCCCTCGTTCGCCGAGCCGTACCATTCGAGGATCGTTTTGTCGTTCACTTCATCCAGCGGGCGGTAGGGACGCGTGTCGTTGAAGTCGAACCCGACGGCTGAGAAGGGGATGCGGTTGTAGAGGAGCGAACTGATCTGATCCAGGGCGCTTTGCGAATCGATCGAAAGGGTGCTGAACGCCTTGGCCTTTTCCGAGCGCAGAGCGATCGCTTCGAGCGCTTTGAACATCCCCATCGAGAGGATCCCCGCGATGGCGACGGTGAGGATGATTTCGATCAGGGTATAGCCGCGGCGCATCGTCAGTTCCAGGGGATCGAGTTGATCTGTGCCGTACCGATGTTGAAGGCGTGGTATTGCAACACGCCGATGCATCCGCTGTGGCGGTGGTCGACATGGTAGCCTACTTTGACGGTGACGTATTTGGTGTTGCTTTTGGACCCGGCTGCCAGGGGAACGGCGGAGAGGAGCGCCGTTCCCGCCGGCGGAGGATCGGCGACGTAGACGACGGTTGGGGTGAGGGTGTAGAGCTTTTCTCCCGTACTGCGGGAACAGTTACTGTCGGTGTCGATGGGGAGGGCGTAGTCGTCCACGTCGTTCATGTCGCTTCCCTCCGCTCCCGGTGATGAGGCGTTGTAATCGATCCCCGCGGGTTCGATGCAGTTGCGTCCGCCGACGAACCCGCCGATCCGGTAGCCCCCGGTCGTATTGCACTCGTAAGCGGGATTGCCGTGGGTAACGTGCAGGATCTGGGGGTGGAGGGTATTGTTTTCGTCCCAGGGGAGGTTGACGATGGCGCCCATCAGTGTCATCGCATTGTACATCGCCTCTTCCTTGACAGCGGTCTGTGAAGTTTGGTTGAGGGCGTGGATGAGGCGGGGAATGACCGTGAAAACGACCCCGATGATGACGGTGGCGAGGATGAGCTCGATCAGGGTGAGTGCGCGTCTCATCGGAATACCTTCTCCCCCTTCTGGATGATTTTTTTCGCCGGCGTCAGCGGGAAATCCGATCCCGTGAAGTTTCCGCTCGTGACGCCGCCGACGGGGGCCGTTCCGAAAAAACGGTAATCGAAACACGGGTGGCGCGAGCAGGTGGTGCCGTCGGCAAAACTGTAATCGTACCCCGTAGAGTACCACAGCCACGAAGGAATTTCCAAATGGATCAGGGCATGCGCAACGCCGTCGGGATTGACGATACGGATCGGATGCACTCCGTTGAAGGGAAGGGGGGAAGGATCGATCGAAAGGCTCGAAGAAACTCCCGTTTTGGTCGTCGTAGGGTAATCGTTTCCGCTGAGGACCCCCCCCTGTGCGAGGGAAGAGTGCCCCAGGTTGCGGTACCATCCCAGGACGTTTTGGGGCATCCCGGCGACGTAGGGCGTGGGAACCGAGCTGTAGACCTCGAGCTCGATGGGGTTGGGTGCGTTCGTCTGGTCAGTGGAGAGGTCATATCCCCTTGCCCGACCGTAGACGAAGGTCGCGGTTCCCGTCGGGAGCGTCGTCCCCTCGACGCCGTCGGCATCGTCTACGTCCAGGGCGCTCAGATTGAAATCAAAAGGGTTCAGCGCAACGGAGCGGCTGCGGTCAAAGTTGATCCCCAGTTTCAGCACCGCCGATCCCTGCACGAACCGTTCGGGTGAGAGAGCGAACGCGACGGGGGAGGGTTTGGTGACGTTCCCCTCTCCCGCGCCGTAGAGCTCGTAATAAAACACTTTGCCCAGCGCCGAGGGGAGAGGTGAATAGGAAAACTGCACCCCGGCGGTTTTGGCGTAACATCCGGCGGTGTAATTGCGGGTGACGTTCCCCTCGGCATTTTTGGCGGTGACGTTGGCGTCGAGCTGGGCGGACATGTTCAGATCGTTCGAGAGATAGGTGAACTCCCCTGCGTTGAAGTTTGCAAGCGTCGCATTGATGTCGAAACGGTGCGGTTTGAAGACGATTTGGGCATGGGCGTTCCCGATCGGAAGGAGGTCGGCGGTAAACGCGCTCCCGTCGCTGACGTTGGCGTCGTCGCAGTCGATTCGGGTGAAACGGGCGGTGCAGGGGAACGAAGTATCGGAGATGTTGACGTCGAGCACTCCCGCTTCGGCGTAACGGGTCGTAAACGCCCGCGTCCCTTCCGCAAAGGCCCACCCCGACAACGGCGAAGGATTCAGCGTCCCGCTGACGCAATCGGGGTTGTGTTCGGCGTAGCTGACGCCAAACCCGGCTCCGGCGCTTTCGTTGTATCCGGCGGTAGGGGCGGCCGTAAAATCGGGGGCGCTGAAGGTGAGGTTGAAATCGCTCCCGGCAATCCCCTGCGGCGCACTCAGCGCAAACGCGGCGGGACGGACCGAAAAATAGTCGCTCGCGAGGGTCGTGTTGTCTTCGCTCGCCAGCGGGCAGGGGAGGGTGACGCCGCGTTTCCAGTGCAGCCTCACCCCGGCGTAATCGCTGCCGCCGACGGCCCGTGCGACGCTGAAAAGGGCGTTCTGGGTCTGCGTCGAGGCAAACAGCAGCTGCGCCCAGCCGGTGATCGGTGTGCCGCTTCCATCGACGATCGCGGCGCATACCGTGCCGTTGAAATCCTGCATCGAGGTGCGGGCCGCATCGAGCGACGCGACGGTGAGGGTGAAGCTTTTACCTGCGATTTTGGTCGAAATGTTCCGGTCGGCGATGCTTCGAAACGGGTCCCAGGCATCGAAGCGTCCTCCGAAGGGGGGGACGTAGGTGATGACATTGAGGGTATCGGAGGCGCTTGCGGTGCCGGTGTTGTTTTGTTTGAGCGAGAGGGTCGCGGTGTCGGTGATCGTCGTCCCTGCAGAGGCGGTGACCTGCAGCTGCAGGTTGATTTCGGCGCTCGAACCGGTAGGGAGCGAGAGGAGATAAGAGCCGTTCACAAGTCGCCAGAAAAACTGCGGTGAGGTGGAGACGACCGTTCCGTAGGGGCTTGAGGGCATCAGGGGATCAAGCAGCGTCCCTCCGTCGTTTGAGACGTAGGAGAGTCCTGCGGGGATGAGGTTGGAGACGTTGACGTCGGTGACGCCGATCGATCCGAGGGCGGGGTTGGATATCCGCAGGGTCAGGGTCACCGTATCGCCGCTGTAGGCTTCGGTGCGATCAAAGAGCGCTTCGATCGAGACGGCGGCACTCAAATTCGAATCCGGGGGAAGCAGATCGGTATTGGGGACGCCGGGCGAGGGGGTGATCTCTTCGTCGGTTCCCGGATAGGTCTGGTAAAAGTCGCCGCTCCCGTCGGTGAGCCGGGCAAACGACTGGAGATTGGGGTCAACGCTGTTCATCACCAGGCTGCACGAAGAGGAAGCGACCGCATAATAATTGTACTGCTTGTTTTTGTAGTAGTTGAAATAATCGACGACCACGGCGGCCCCCTCGCTTAGGGGGGCGGTCGTGTTGGCGATGAACACCTCTCCGTCGGAGGGGTCGAGATCGTCGATCTGGTAGACGATGATGGTCCCTTTGGGATAGGTGGCGGCGGTGTCGCTTCCCGTCGAGCCGTCGGGATAGCGTACGTCCCCCAGCCCGCTGCCGATGTCGATGTATTTGTGGGTGTTGTGGTCGTTGATGTAAAGCCGCCAGCCGCTGATCGTCGTCGTTTCGTTGAAATAGATCTCGACCATCTCCAGGTAAAGCCCCGATTGGGTGTAGAGTTCGTTGGCCGTCACGGTACGGATTTGCGCCGCGGGAGAAGCGCAGTTGAGGTTCATGATAGTGGCGGGCGGAGTGTAGGGGGTTCCGTCGTCGGCGTAGCTCACGAGGGTGAGTAACAGCCACAGCACGGCACCCAGGGCTCTTTTCATGTTGACGTTTCCTTATGAGCGCCGGCGGGTGGGAAGATCAGGGTTCGATCAGTTTAAAGACGCCCGTCGTCGAATTGTATTCCCAGTAATCGTCCCCGTCGGGTTTGTTGGGAATGCCGCGATGTTCGGTCTTGTTTCCGGTTGCCGGACCGTAATAGCGGGGAGGAGTGAACGCGTCGTTGCGGACCCATTCCCCGTTCTCGGCATTTTTCAGCAGGTTTTTGAACGGGTTGGCGGCATCTCCCATCGCTTCGGCTTCGGGGTAGCCATAGCTGTTGAGCAGCGAAGAGTTCTGCTCGTTCCCCCACGTGAACATACACCCGTTCGTGATCCACTCCCCGTGCGTCGCGTCGATGGCGCTCTGGACCGACGAGGCGGTTGAGAGCTCCGAGGCGATTCTCGAATTGTCGATGAGATCCCCAAACCGCGGAATCACGAGGGTCGAGAGGATCCCGACGATGACGACGACGAGAATGAGTTCTATGAGGGTGAACCCTTCCCGTTTGGTCATGCCCAAACCTTAGTAAGTGACGGTTTTGTTCAGATCGGCACCCGTAACGGAGCTGACGTTCAGGTCGCTCAGACATTTTGACTGACTGACCGAATCGACGAAGTTGTCACAATCGATCAGATACTGCACGCTGCGGTCGGCGAGGTTGAGGCGGATTGTCGCGACCGTCCCTTCCGTCGTGATGTAGTTGTACGTTCCGTTGGTGTCGTTGGCGTCGTATGACCACCCTTTGCCCGATACGTTGACCAGTTCGGAGAGGGTGAATTCGCTGTCGTTTTCAAGCCCTACGCGGTTGACCGCGGCGTTGATGGCGCTGGTTGCCGTGTCGATGGTCGTTTTGATAACCCCTTTGACTTCCGCGTTTTGCTGCAGGTTCAGATACTGCGGGATCGCGACGGCCGCCAAAACCCCGATGATGACGATGACCATAATCAGCTCGATGAGCGTGAATGCACTACGTTTCATATTCGATAAATCTCCGATACTGTGATGATTACATTCCGTTTTTCAGGAATGCTTTAGATAAACATTATCGTCCAAACTTCCTTAATGTTTAATGACCTCAAAGGGCTTTTCGCTATAATCACGTTACTCATTTGCCCCTTCAGCAAAGGCGATGAGGAGTTCAAACAAAGAGGTTTCACCATGAAACATACGAAAATGGGCAAATACCGCCCTTATCCCCAAGTCGATTTGCCGAACCGCGTTTGGCCAACCAAAACCATCACCCGTGCTCCCATCTGGTGCAGCGTCGATCTTCGCGACGGAAACCAGGCGCTCGTGACACCGATGAATTTGGATCAGAAACTTGAACTCTTCACCCTATTGCTGAAACTGGGATTTAAAAACATCGAAGTGGGATTCCCCTCGGCGTCGAAAGTCGAGTTCGACTTTTTGCGCACCCTCGTCGATCAGAAACTGATTCCGGGTGACGTGACGATCCAGGTGCTCGTCCAGGCGCGCGAACACCTGATCGACAAGACGTTCGAAGCCCTCTCAGGGGTCAAAAAAGCGATCGTTCACCTCTACAACTCCACCTCGATCGCGCAACGCAAGATCGTCTTTGGCAAAGAGCAAGACGACATTATCGCGCTGGCCCTCGAAGGGGTCGACATGGTCAAGGCCCGGGCGCAGAAACACGACGGCGAGATCATGCTCGAATATTCCCCCGAGAGTTTCACGGGGACGGAGCTTGAATTCGCCGCACGGATCTGTAACGCCGTCATCGAGCGCTGGGGGGTCAACGAAAACCGCAAGGTGATCATCAACCTCCCCGCCACCGTCGAAATGGCGACGCCGAACGTCTACGCCGATCAGGTAGAATGGATGGGGCGCCATCTGATCCACCGCGAGCACGTGTTGATTTCGACCCACACCCACAACGACCGCGGAACCTCGGTCGCCGCGACCGAGCTGGCGCTCCTCGCCGGTGCCGACCGGGTCGAGGGGACGCTGCTGGCCAACGGCGAGCGGACGGGGAACGTCGACATCATCACCCTCGCGCTCAACATGTACACGCAGGGGATCGACCCCGAACTCGATTTCAGCGACCTCGACACGGTCGTCCGCACCGTCGAGCGGTGCACCGACATCGAAACGCACGTACGCCATCCTTACGTCGGGGAACTCGTCTACACGGCATTTTCGGGATCGCACCAGGATGCGATTAACAAAGGGCTTGCGTATCAGCGGGCCAAGCACGACGCGTTTTGGGAAGTCCCCTATCTCCCCATCGACCCGCAGGACGTGGGACGCAATTACGAGGGGATCATCCGGATCAATTCCCAGTCGGGCAAGGGGGGGGTCGCCTACGTTCTTGAAGACAAGTTCGGCTATTCGCTCCCCAAAAAGATGCACCCCGAGATCGGCCGGATCGTCCAGCACGTCACCGACGAAGCGGGGCGGGAACTGTCGAGCGAGGAGATATTCGGGATTTTCGAGAAGACCTATTTCGGCGAACCGCACGACATCGAATTCCTTGATTACTCGGTGATCAGCGAGAGCGCGAAAGACAAGCTGGTCAAATGCGTCCTTGAATACAGCCACAAAGGCAAAACGATCCGCAGCGAAGGGCAGGGGAACGGCCCGATCGATGCGTGCAAAAACGCGTTGATGGTCGAATATTCCCACCCGTTCAAGATCCTCTGCTACAGCGAGCATTCGCATGGGGAGCTCTCCAGCGCCGAGGCGATCGCTTACATCGAGATTCAGACGGAGAAACTGGAGAGTTTCTTCGGCGTGGGGCGCGACAGCGATATCACCGTCGCTTCCATCAAGGCGATGTTCAGTGCGCTGAACCGCGCGTTTTCGTAAAGTTTCCCGCCTGCGCGGGAAATCCTCTCCTAATTCTTCTTTTACGACTTCTTCGCTATAATCGCGCAATTTTTACTATTGCGAGTAACCCTATGTTAGACGTCCGCGAAGCCTTTTTGGCCTTTTTCGAATCCAAACAACACGAGCGTACTGCCAGTTCGCCGCTGGTTCCCGATGATGCGACCCTCCTCTTTACCAACGCAGGGATGGTTCCGTTCAAATCGGTCTTCACCGGAGATATCCCGATCCCGGCCAACCCGCGTGCGACGAGCGCCCAGACCTGCGTCCGTGCCGGCGGAAAACACAACGACCTCGAAAACGTCGGCCATACGGCCCGCCACCACACGTTTTTCGAGATGCTCGGAAACTTCAGTTTCGGCGACTATTTCAAAGAAGAGGCGATTGCCTATGCGTGGGAATTCGTCACCGAGGTGATGAAACTGCCGAAGGAGAAATTGTGGGTCACCGTCCATGAAAGCGACGACGAGGCCGAAGAGATCTGGAAAAAACACATCGCCGCGGATCGGATCATGCGTCTTGGGGACAAGGATAACTTCTGGCAGATGGGTGACACGGGCCCCTGCGGTCCGTGTTCGGAAATCTTCATCGATCAGGGTGCCGAACATTTCAACGGTCCCGAGGACTACATGGGGGGAGACGGAGACCGCTTCCTGGAGATCTGGAACCTCGTATTCATGCAGTACGAGCGCAATGCCAAAGGTGAACTCAAGCCGCTTCCCAAGCCCTCCATCGATACGGGTATGGGGCTGGAGCGGGCGACCGCAGTCCTCGAAGGGGTAACGAGCAACTACGACAGCTCGCTGTTCATGCCGATCATCCGCAAGGTCGAAGCCCTCATCGGCAAGCCCTACGTTTATGCCACCGGCGCATCGTATCGCGTCATCGCCGACCATATCCGCACCGTTACGTTCCTGCTCGCGCAGGGGACGAACTTCTCCAACGAAGGGCGCGGGTACGTCCTTCGCCGGATTTTGCGCCGCGCGGTGCGCCACGGCTATCTGCTCGGGTTTACCAAACCGTTCATGTTCGAAGTCGCCGATACGGTAGCCGAAGTGATGGGGAAACAATACCCTTACATCGTCGAAAAACTCGCCGTCGTCAAAGAGCAGATCATGCTCGAAGAAGAGCGTTTCTTCAAGACGATCCAGTCGGGGATCGAACTCTTCAACGAGGAGCTTAAAAATACCAAAGAGGTCTTCAGCGGCGACGTGGCGTTCAAGCTCTACGATACGTTCGGCTTCCCCCTCGATCTGACCGAGGACATGCTTCGCGAGAAAAACATGAGTCTCGATACCGGGACGTTCGAGCGGCTCATGGGTGAGCAGCGCGAACGCGCCAAAGCGGCATGGAAAGGCTCGGGAGACGCCCACGTCGAGGGGGATTTCAAAACCCTTCTCGAAACCTTCGGCCTCAATACGTTCATCGGTTACGGCTACACCAAAGCGCCGGTCAAAGTACTCTCACTGCTGGGTGAAAATTTCGAGCGCGTCGACCAGCTCAGCGCTCGTCAAAAAGGGTGGGTGCTCCTCGAAGAGACCCCGTTCTACGCCGAGAGCGGCGGACAGTGCGGAGATACCGGAACGCTCGGCGACAAAGCGACCGTTCTCGATACGAAAAAATTCCACGGCCTCAACCTCTCGCACATCGAGACGACAGCGACGCTCAGCGTCGGCGAAACGGTAGACGCGATCGTCGATCCTTCCCGCAACGAGATCGCCAAACACCACTCGGCGACCCACCTGCTGCACGCCGCCCTTTTTGATATCCTGGGCGACCACATCAGCCAGGCCGGTTCGCTCGTCGAGCATAACCGTCTGCGCTTCGACTTCTCCCACCCCAAAGCGATGAGTGCGGAGGAGATCGCCCTCGTCGAAGAGCGGGTCAACCAGCACATTTTTCACGCCCTCGAGGGGATTACCCGCGAAATGAGCATCGACGAAGCGAAAAAAAGCGGTGCGAAAGCGCAATTCGGTGAAAAATACGGCGATACGGTCCGCGTTGTCAATTTCGGAACCGCGTCGGTGGAATTCTGCGGCGGAACCCACGTCGACAACACCGCCTCCATCGGGACGTTCGTCATCGTCAAGGAGAGCGGCGTAAGCGCCGGGGTACGCCGTATCGAAGCGGTGTGCGGCAACGCGGCCTACAACCTCTTCAAAGCGCAGCGCCATCTTCTCGAAGAGGTCGAAGCTTCGGTCAAAAACCGCGACGTGCTGGCGGGGATCGAGCGGCTCAAAGAGCAGGTGAAAACCCTCAAAGCCGAGATGAGCGCACTGGCATCGGCTTCCAAAGAAGAACTCGCCGTAACGATGATGGGTTCTACCGCCGTGGTCGTCGCCGAACTGGGCGCGGGGGACATCAAAGAGCGGATCGACGAGCTCAAAAACGCCCACGATTCGGTCGCGGTCATGCTTTTCCAGGTGAAGGACGATAAGGTGATGCTGGCGGCGGGAGCGAAAAACACCTCCCTCAAAGCGGGAGACTGGATCAAAGCCATCGCGCCGATTCTCGGCGGCGGCGGCGGCGGACGTCCGGACTTCGCCCAGGCGGGCGGAAAAGACGCTTCCAAACTGGGTGAAGCCAAAGATGCCGCTCTCTCGTACGTGACGCGGGAGCTTGGCGCATGAAAGCCTTTATTATCGAAACGTTCGCCGACCACCGGACGCTGATCGTCTTTTTGCATGTGCTCAGCGCCGTCGTCTGGGTCGGGGGGATGATTGCGGTCCGCTTTGCGGCGCATCAGTCGCTCTCGATGATCGCCGATCCGAAACTTCGTCTTGAACGTGCCGCGCATACGCTGAAACGCCTCTTTTCCATCGTGTGGCCGTTCGTCGTCATCCTGATCCTTACGGCGATCTTTATGGCGGTGGGGCTGGGCTTCCGCGCCGCGGCGCTCGACGCGTCGGGCAACGTGATCGACGACTATGCGATGAGCCTCTACAACACCGTCCACATCAAAGAGGCGATCTGGCTGGTGATGGCGCTCAACCTCGCTGCCATGATGTACCGCCGCACCAAAGCCGAAAAAGCATTGAAAGCGGGCAATATTGAAGAAGCCAAAACCATGCTCGCTCTGATCGCCAAGTATATGGTTCCGGTCAATATCGCTCTTGGAATCGCGGCGATTTATCTCGGCGTCTTTTTGCGGGGCGCCCACGCCTGACATGCTGCGGCTGGCCTCTTCTTCCCCCACCCGCGCCGAACTGCTTCAGAACGCGGGAATCCCTTTTGTCCAGCAATCGGTCGATTTCGACGAAGATTCGATTCTCGCGACCTCCCCGAAAAATTTTGTCTACCAGGCGACGCTGGGAAAATACAAAACGAATTTCGAAGCCTTCGGATGTGCCGATTATCCCCTGCTGGTGGCCGACACGGTCGTAACGGCAGGGGGAAAAATCCTCCGCAAGGCCAAGGACGAAACCGATGCACGGGAGATACTGGCTACCCAAAGCGGCTCGGAAACCGATATCATTACCTGTATGATCTACAAAACCCCCCGTCTGGAACTGATCGATATGTCGGTAACCCGTTATTTTTTCGATCCCTTCGAACCTGAGGACCTGGAGCGCTATCTCCAAAGCGGGCAATGGCGCGGGAAAGCGGGGGCGTGCATGGTGGAGGGGTTTTGCAAACCCTATATCCGGGAAGTACGGGGATTCGAGAGCACCGCGATGGGGCTTTCCGTCGAAATCCTCAGAATATTCATGGGGGAGGCTTGAGATGACGTTGCGTGCGTTGATTCTGGCGGCGGTATTGATGGGGGGGTGCGCGACGACCCCGGTGACGAACCGGACGCAGTTTATGATGATCTCGACCGATCAGGAGATGAGCCTGGGGGCCAGCGAAGCGCAAAAGGTACTCCAGAAATCCAAACTCAGCACCGATAAGGCGCTTCAGGCGAGGGTCAAGCGGATCGGCGAACGGATCGCCGCGGTGAGCGGGCGGAGCGATTTCGCCTGGGAATTCAACGTCATCGAGGACGCGACCCCAAACGCTTTTTGTCTTCCCGGCGGAAAAGTCTTTTTTTACACCGGGATTTTGAAGATCGCCGAAAACGACGATCAGATCGCTACGGTGATGGGACACGAGATCGCCCATGCCCTGGCGCGGCACGGTGCCGAACGTCTTTCGATGCAGACGGCGAGCAACATCGGGGCGCAGGTGCTGGCCACCGCGCTCAACATTCCCGCACAGTACCAGAACCTCTATTCGCAGGCGTACGGCATCACCTCGCAGGTTGGGCTGATCCTCCCCTACAGCCGTAAATTCGAACACGAAGCCGACCAGATCGGGATCTACCTGATGTGGAAAGCGGGACACAATCCCCTCCAGGCGCTCCGTTTCTGGGAAAACATGGCCCGCCTCTCCCGATCGTCGCAGAAACCGCCCGCGTTTCTTTCGACCCACCCCGCCGACGAAGAGCGGATCGCCGAAATCCGCGCATACATCGCGCAGCTTCCCGTCCGTCCATGAATCTTCCCTACGCCGGCGAGCTCAAAGCGCTCAAACGTTCCGGACGCTATCGCGAACGCCGCCTTGCCGACGAGGCGTTGCTCGATGCGGCGTCGAACGACTATCTGGGATTGGCGCACCTGCCCCTGTTGCACCGCGCGGCGTGCGAGACGCTTGAACGTTCCGCTTACCATGCCCCGAAGGCCTCGATGCTGGTGGGGGGATACCACCCCGTCCATGCGGCGTTCGAACGCGCCTTGTGCGAGGCCAACGGCTTCGAAGCGGGGATCGTCATGGGGAGCGGATTCAACGCCAACATCGGCCTCATCGAAGCGTTGGTGCGCAAGGGCGATGTGCTGCTCATGGACGAGGATTACCATGCAAGCGGCATCCTCGCCTCCCGCTTATGCGAGGGGGAAGTGCTCTTTTTCCCCCACAATGACGCGGCGTATCTCGCCGAAGCGCTGGAACGCTTTTCGGGGCGGCGGATCGTCGTCGCGGTCGAGGGGATCTATTCGATGGGGGGAGATTGCGTCAGCCGCGCGATTCTCGAACTCGCGATGCGTCACGAAACGATTTTGCTGATCGACGAGGCCCACAGCAGCGGGGTGATCGGGCCGAAGCTCATGGGGATTCTCGACCATTACGCCATCGCACCCACCCCGCTCATGGTCAAAATGGGGACGCTGGGGAAAGCGTACGGGAGTTTCGGGGCGTACGCGCTGTGTTCCGAACACGTATGCGAGTATCTGGTTAACCGGGCGAAAAACGTCATCTACGCGACCGCTCCGTCGCTGTACGATACGGCGCTGGCGCACCATGCCCTCGATTATATCCGCGCCAACGCCGCCTCGCTGGGGAGCAAAATCCGAGCGCGCCGCGCCATCGTAGAGGAGATGCTGGGGATCGACGTCCCGGGCCTGATCGTTCCGATTCCGATCGGAGACAACCGCGAGGTGATGCGGTTGCAAGAAGAACTCAAAAACGACCTTGGGGTCCATGTCGGCGCGATCCGCCAGCCGACGGTCAAAAAAGCGATCGTCCGGCTCATCGCGCGGCTCGATCTCGACGAAAACGTTTTACGGCGGGTATGTGAGCGATTTGTCCCGATATTGGATAAAATATCGCGATGAATACCGTCTTGATCGATCGGCTGAAAATTACCCACGGCAAGAGCGTACTCGTCGATATTTCGCTGAATATCGGGAATTCTCTGGCGCTGGTGGGAGAGAGCGGCAGCGGAAAATCGCTGACCCTCAAAGCCCTCCTGGAACTTTTGGACCCGGGGCTGGAAGTACAACTGCAAAAGCGGTGCGCGTTTGCGTGGGAGCGGGGGAAAAGCGTCGCCCTGGTCCCGCAAAACCCTTTTACGGCCCTCTCTCCGCTGACACGGATCAAAGACCAGCTTTTCGTGCCGCGCGAACGGAGCGAAGAACTTTTCGCGCTTCTGGGGCTTGAAAAAGGGTTGCTGGAGCGCTATCCGCCCGAGCTTTCGGGGGGGCAGCTCCAGCGCGTCGTCGTGGCGATCGCCCTCTCCAGCATGCCCAGGCTGCTGCTGCTCGACGAGCCTACCACGGCACTCGACCCCGCCTCGAAAGAGGCGATGATCTCCCTACTCGGACGGCTGCAGTCGAGTATGGGGTTTTCGCTCCTTTTCGTGACGCACGATATGGGGGTCGCCGCATCGTTGTGCGAGGAGATTTGCGTCATCCGAGGCGGCAGGATCGTAGAAACGGGAAAGACCGCAGAAGTGATCGCCGCTCCCAGAGAAGAATATACCCAAGCGTTAATCGACGCCGAGTTTAAAAACAGAGGATTTAGAATTTGATGAACCTTTATGAACCCGAACAGCTGTCCCTGAAAGCCCGGATGAAAAAATATCTGCTGGCTTTGGCGGCAATTATGATTCTGATCCCCGTCGGTTTCCTGGGGTATCTCATCTACACGTTCGAATACGAAACCCAGCGCCTGATCAACTATCAGCCGCGCCTCACCACCGAGGTATACGACCGTCACGGCAACAAAATCGCCAACCTTTTCAGCGACCAGCACCGGTATTACGTATCGTACGAAAACATCCCGCCTCGACTGATCGAAGCGCTGCTGGCGATCGAGGACACGATGTTCTTCGAACACTACGGGGTGAATCCCGATGCGATCATGCGGGCGATCATCAAAGACGTCACCGCCGGAAAGCTCAAAGAGGGGGCGAGTACGATCACCCAGCAGCTGGTCAAAAACACCCTCCTCACCCGCGAGAAAAAGTTTTCGCGCAAATTCAAAGAGGTTCTCTACTCGATCCGGATCGAACAGCAGCTGACGAAAGAGCAGATCCTCGAGCGCTATTTCAACGAAATCTATCTGGGGCACGGCTATTACGGGATCAAAACGGCCGCCGACGGTTATTTCCGAAAACCGCTTAAAGAGCTGACTCTCAAAGAGTCGGCGATGCTCGTCGGCCTTCCCAAAGCCCCCAATTTCTATTCGCCGACCCGCAACTACGAACTGTGTCTGGGACGTGCGAACCGCGTTATCGCGCGGATGCTCGAACTGGGGTGGATCGATCAGGCGACCTACGAAAAAGCGACGCAGGAACGGCCGAAGGTCTACAACGACACGCTGAGCAAAAACTCCGGTCCCTACATTATCGATGAGGTCATGCGCCAGCTGGGCGACGCGTTTCCCGACATCCGCAGCGGCGGTTACAAGGTGTACACGACGATCGACATGCGGCTGCAGGAGGCGGGATACAAGGCGCTCCAGTCGGGTCGCGACGAAATTCTCAAGCGGGCGCAGGAGGCGGGCGATCTGGACGAAAACATGCAAGCGCAGCTCAACGGCGCCCTGATCAGTCTCGATCCCTATACGGGGGAGATTCTGGCCATGGTGGGCGGGTATGACTATTCGCTCAGCCCCTTCAACCGCGTCACTCAGGCCAAGCGCCAGCCGGGTTCGGCGTTCAAGCCCTTCATCTACCAGGTGGCGCTTGATAGCGGAATGTCCCCCGCGTCCCTGGTCCCCGACATCGCGCGCACCTATACCTATGCGGGGGCGGACGGCGAAGAGAAGACGTGGCAGCCCAAAAACTACAAAAACGAATACAAGGGGATGGTGACGATCCGTGACGCGCTCACCCATTCGCGCAACCTGGCGACGATCAACATGGTCAGCGACATGGGATTTGGCAAAGTGGTCGAGGGATTGCGCCGGTACGGCATCACCGAGAACCTTCCTCCCGATCTTTCGCTGGCGCTGGGGACGATGATGATCTCCCCTCTTGATCTGGCCAAATACTACACGATGTTCGCCAGCGGCGGAGGCCTCACCAACCCGATTTTGGTGCGCGAGGTCGTTACTCCCTCGGGAGAACGGGTCCGTTACGAAAACAAACGCCGCCAGGTCAACACGCCGCAGCAGATTTACCTGATGACGTCGATCCTCAAAGACGTCGTGAACCGAGGAACGGGAACGTTTGCCCGCGTTCCGGGGATCGAGATCGCCGGAAAGACGGGGACGACGAACAAAAACGTCGACGCCTGGTTTGCCGGGTATTCGCCGAGCGTCGAAACGGTCGTCTGGTTCGGGCACGACAATAATACTCCGATGCGCCGCAGCGAGACGGGAGGACGCGCCGCCGGACAGGCTTTCCGCTACTTTTACGAAGACATGCTGCGCATCTATCCGAATACAAAACGCTATTTCGACCGCCCCGCAGGGGTATACGACATCGCGACCGACGGCGAGGGCAACAGCAGCGAGGCGTTCACCGACACCTCAAAAGCCCCGGACGGCACCGAAGGGGCGACCCCCGCGACGAACGAACAGCTCGTATTCTAGGGGTGCGGTTTTATCTTTTTTTGGTCGCGGCCGAAAAATAAAGCCAGAGGCTTCCCCCGACGATCAGGAGCGTGAGGGGTGCCAGATAGGGTTTGTCGGCGACGAGCTCGTACCCTTCGATCAGCGCCGCCCCGCCCAGATAGCTTCCTCCGCCGACCACAACGGTCCAGACCAGCGCTCCCAGCGCGTTGTAGCCGCTGAATTTCCAAAAATCGTATTTGGTTAGTCCTACCGCCAGCGGAACGAGCGTTTTGAGGCCGTAGACAAACTTTTTGACGACGATGATCCATGCCCCGTGCTTTTTGATCAGGAGGTGGGAAAATGCCAGCTTCCGGCGATGTTTTCTGAAATATTCCATCATTTCGGATTTGTGGTAGCGGGACATGTAAAACAGCAGGGAATCGCCGATGAAGTTCGCGGTAAAAGCGACCGTCATCGAGAGCGACAGATCCATTTTGCCCATGTAACTGAGCACCCCGGCCCCCAGCAAGGCGACAAAGCCGCCGCCCAGCGAGTAGAGGAAGACGACCACGTAGCCGTATGTCGAGAGGTTGGTGAGCATTTCATCCATTTTGATTTTTAACGCTGCGGGAGTAAAACCCCCGCATGCTACGTTCACACCGGGTTTTCCTCGGCGGAAAGCCCACGCGCAGGTAGCCGCGCTTTCTCCTTTTTAAATTTATAGTTTACGAATCTTGGCAATTTCGTCTCGGAGGCGCGCCGCTTCTTCAAACTCCAGTTTTTTCGCCGCCTCCTTCATTTTTGCCGTGAGTTCGTCGACGAGCTTTTTCCGCTCGGCGGCGGGGAGGGTTTTGGCTTTTTTGGAGCGGTTGTAGAGCTCGGCAGGGTCTTCGAGCTTGAGGTTTTCGTCGAGGGAGCGCTTGGTCGATTTGGGGGTGATGCCGTACTCGCGGTTGAACGCCTCCTGCGCGGCGCGCCGTTCGGTCGTGGTGCGGATGGCTCTCTCCATCGATCCGGTGGTTTTGTCGGCGTACATGATAACCCGTCCCCGTTCGTTTCGCGCCGCCCGCCCGATCGTCTGGATGAGCGAGGTCTCCGAGCGCAGGAACCCCTCCTTGTCGGCGTCGAGGATCGCCACGAGGCTCACTTCGGGCAGGTCCAGCCCCTCCCGCAGCAGGTTGATCCCCACCAGCACGTCGAAATCGCCTACCCTCAAACCCCGGATGATCTGGTTGCGCTCGATGGCGTCGATCTCGGAGTGCATGTACTGCACCTTTATCCCCAGATCGGCGAGGTATTTGGTGAGGGCTTCGGCCATTTTCTTGGTCAGTACCGTCACGAGGACCCGGTCGCCCAGTGCGACCGTCTTTTTGATCTCGTCGTGGAGGTCTTCGACCTGGTTGGCGATCGGCTTGATCGTGATTTCGGGATCGAGGAGCCCCGTGGGGCGGATGATCTGATGGGCGAGGGTGGTGGAGAGCTCCAGTTCCTGTGCGGCAGGGGTCGCCGAGACGAACATATAATGAGGCGCTTTTTCGATGAATTCATCAATCATCAGCGGCCGGTTGTCCAGCGCACTTGGGAGGCGGAAACCGTAGTCGACGAGGACCTCTTTGCGGCTGCGGTCCCCGGCGTACATCCCCCGAAACTGCGGCAACGACACGTGCGATTCGTCGACGATGATGAGGTATTTGTCGTGGTGGAGGGCGAAGTAATCGAGCAGGGTGTAGGGTGCTTCTCCCGGGGCTTTGCCGGTGAGGTGGCGGGAGTAGTTCTCGATCCCCTTGCACATCCCGGTGGCCTGGAGCATTTCGAGGTCGAACTCGCACCGCTGCTGCAGCCGTTGTGCCTCGACGATTTTTCCCTGCTCGCGCAGCTCTTTGAGCCTCTGCCCCAGTTCCTCTTCGATCGCCCTGATTGCCCGGGAGAGCTTCTCCTGCCCTACGGCGAACTGGCTCGTGGCGTAGATCGTGATCGTTTCGATGTTCTGGATGACGCTGTTGTTGAGCGGTTCGAAGAGGGCAAGCCGCTCCACCTCGTCGCCGAAAAACTCGATCCGCAGCGCCTGATCCTGCCAGTAGGGGGGATAGATGTCGACCACCTCGCCGTTGACGCGGAAATGCCCCCCCTCGAAAACGCTGTCGTTGCGGGCATACCCCATTTCGACGAGGCGCAGCAGCAGTTTTTTCTGGTTCATCTCATCGCCCAGCGCGATCACCTGCACCATCTTTTCGTACTCTTCGGGGTCTCCCAGACCGTAGTTGGCCGATACCGAGGCGACAACGATGACGTCGTCGTAGCTGAGGAGGTTCGCGGTGGCCGAGAGGCGCAGCCGCTCGAGCTCGTCGTTGATTGAGCTGTCTTTTTCGATGAAAAGATCCTGGCGGGGAATGTAGGCTTCGGGCTGGTAATAGTCGTAATAGCTGATGAAATACTCGACGTGGTTTTCGGGAAAAAAGCTTTTGAACTCGCTGTAGAGCTGGGCGGCAAGGGTTTTGTTGTGGGTCATAATGATCGTGGGGAGCTGGACGCTCTCGATCACCTTGGCCATCGTGTAGGTTTTGCCCGAGCCTGTCACCCCCTCGAGGGCGACGTAGCGATCCCCCCGTTTGATGCCTCCGCTCAGTGCTTCGATGGCGACGGGCTGATCGCCTGCGGGTTGATAGGGGGTATGGACTTTAAACAGCGGCAAAAGAGACCCTCAAAAATAGATGTGAAATTATAGCGGAATTGTTGTTGCCTGATCTTGACTTTTTTAAAAACATGTACTATTATATGTACATGTTTAACAAGGAGGCATTGTATGACCGCCATTACTTATACATCCGCTCGTGAACAGTTTGCCCGTACGATCGATACGGCTGTCAATGACCATATTCCAGTACTCATAACGCGACGAAGCGGAGGCAATGCCGTGTTAATGTCTGAAGAAGATTTCCGCTCCTACGAGGAGACCGCTTATCTCATGCAAAGTACAACCAATGCGGTGCGTCTCAACAGCGCTATCGAATCGTTGCGCAGCGGACGCGGAATCGAAAAAGAGTTGATAGAGGAATGAAGATCGTTTTTGCCGAAGAGGCATGGAATGATTATCTCTATTGGCAAGAGACGGATAAAAAAATGCTCAAGCGGATTAATGAACTGATCAAAGCGATCAGCAGAGAACCGTTTGCGGGGATCGGTGATCCCGAACCGCTGAAATTTAACTGGAGCGGGTTCTGGTCACGGCGTATCAACCGCGAACATCGGATTGTCTATGCCGTCCAAGACGACTCGATTTTAATCGCCCAGTGCCGATACCATTATTGATTCGGTAACCCTCTATGCGTCTCCGTGTGAAAATAAAGAGCGCGAATGGAAGAGCACATAATTACCTGTATAAAACTACTTTTATACAGTCTATAACTCTATGGTTGCTCAAAAGCGAAAGTGACTATCAAAATGTGTTAAAATTGCGACCAGTAGATCAAACGAAAAAATTCCGATCCGAGGCTAATCATGCTTTTTAATCCGACTCCCCTGGAAAAACTCGAAACACTCGCAAGCGACCTTCTCTCCCGCTACAATACGGCTAAAGAAGAACTCGAAACCCTGCGTCAGGAGATTGTCGCCATCCGTGCCCACGGCAGCGGAAAAGACGATGAGATCGAGCGCCTCACCGCCGAGCTGCGGACCAAAGACGCCGAACTGACGGCCAAAAACGCGGAACTCGCCGAGAAGGATGCCGAGATCGAGGCGATCATCGCCAAGATCGAAAGCATGCTGGGCTGATCCGTGAAATCCAAAGTCTCCCTGACGATTAACGCCAAACGTTACGACATCGACGTCGAAGACGATTTTGCCCGTTTTTTGATCGCCGCGATGAAAGAGGATTTTCATTTCGAGGGGAACAACGACCTCAAAGTACTGTTGCAGGCCTACGTCCGCAAAAATTTCGCGTTGTTCGAACAGGAAAAGCAGATTGCCCGCTTGATCGAACGGCTGCACAACGCCTGATTTTTCTTCACAATCGCTCCACGATCCTTTTTTATACTGCTCCTATCCAAAGAGGAAAACCTCCCAAAGAGATTCCTCGAAGAAGGAGACGACAATGAAAAAACTTATCATGTTGCTGGCTGCGGCGGCTCTTGCGGCTTCGATGGCGCAAGCCGACGTGAAAACGGGTCAGAAGGTTTATCTCAAAACGCTCAAGGCGAAATTCGGGATGAACGGGACCAAGTTTGCCGCCGAACATACGGTGGCCGAATGGGAAGAACTCTTTGCGGATGACGCGAAAGGGTTCATCAAGGAATACGGAGAACGTTTCCCCGCTGCGGTGCCGGTGCTGGCCAACCCCGCGATGAAGGAGAAGCTGCAGGATATCGGCGATTTCGCTAAAGAATACGGTTCGGACAGCGGAAACGTCCCGTCGTGCGGCTAATACGCCGGCGGAACAATACCCAAAGGGACGCACCCCTTTAAAAACAAAAACACCGATAAAAGGTAAAGGATAGAAGATGAAAACGTTAATTGCACTTGTAGGATTGACCGCGATGTTGAGCGCCGCCGACGGAGGCGCTTTGTACCAAAAATGTGCCGCCTGTCACGGTGCCAAAGCCGAAAAACCGGCTCTTGGAAAATCCGAAGTGATCGCCGGATGGAGCAGCGCCAAAACGCTTGACGCCCTCAAGGGGTACAAGGCGGGAACGCGCAATACCAAAGGGATGGGCGCGTTGATGAAAGGGCAGGTTGCCGCCCTTTCGGATGCGGACATGAAAACGCTCGCCGATCACATCGCGAAAATGCAGTAAATTCCGCGCACTCTCTCCCGGGGGATTATTTCCCCCAGGGCATCTCCACGTACACCCTCATCACCACATCGTCATTCCACGGCAAAATAGGCCGCAGCCCCGCTTTTTGATACGGTTCAAGATTGTAACGGCTATATTCGGCGCTCATGCCCAGTGTCGCTTTGTTGATCCAGTCGGCCCCATCGTAGCGGACGATCAGCTCTCCGCGGTTTTCAAGCCATGTTTCGTCGTCACGGTATTGCTGGACCCGCGCGATCGCACTCGTTTTCGGGGTGAGAGCCGTTCGGGCTTCGGCGACGAGAGTGTAGGCGGGGGTCTCATGAACGAAATCCCCCGCACGGTACCCCCGGCTGCGCGGGACGTCGTCGTCGATTTCAAGCATGTAGTATCCCCCCAGCACCTGGAACCCCAGGATCAGCCCGGGGAAGGCGTAGCGCGCTTCGGTCCCGGCAAAGAGTTTGTAGTGTTTCTCGACGCCGCTGACCGTATTGTGTTTACCGTCGAAGTTTGCGATCCATCCCAGCGTCGCGTCGGGGGAGAAGCGGTATATATCCTGTCCGGCAGCGGTTCTGAGACGATACCAGATCGGCTGGTAATCGGGGTCGAGTTCGTCGTGGTCGTATTCGAAAAAGAGGGTGAAATCACCCTCCACTCTGATCCCCCCCGGGGTCAGGCTGCGTCCGATGACCCCTATGTCGGCTCCTGTGGTATGGGAACCCTTGTCGTTCACAAAGGTGTCGTGGATGCCGTAGGCGGTCGCCCATTCTGCACCTTGCAGCCAGATCGATCCGCAGAACAGTAACGGTGCCAGTCGGTTCATAGCGGCTCCTGAGTCGTTGAATGCCGCCATTTTAGCCTACCGCAGGGTTGTTCCACCTTACGCATATCGTTGTTCCGACGTTTTCTTCCGATTCAACGGCTATCGTCAAACCGTATTCTTTGGCGATCATTGCGACGATATGCAGCCCGATTCCGAATCCCCCCACACTTTTGTCGGCGCGGGTGTAGCGTTCGAATATCCGTTCCCGCATCGTTTCGGGGATGCCGATGCCGTTGTCTTCGACGCACAGCAGCCCGTTGCGCGCGACGACCGATACCGCCCCGCCCGCTCGGGTGTATTTGATCGCGTTGGAGAGGAGATTGTCGATCAGCCTGGCCGCTTTGGCCGGATCGATGAGCAGCTCAACCCCCGGATCGATTTCAAGGGCGAGGGAGAGTTTTTTCTGTTCGATCCGGTCCCTGAAATAATCGATCCGTTCGTGCAACAGCGTGCCCAGATCGAGCTGAACGTTCCGCACCGCAAGATCGTGGTTAAGAACCAGGTAGGTGAGGTCGTCGTAGAGGGTCGAGATGGTACGCGAGGCAATTTCGATCCGGTGGAGTTTTTTGGCTGCCGCCGGCGGAAGCTCGCCGTTTTTGAGCGCCTCGACGTTGGTGAGGATGGCGGTGACGGGGGTGTTGAGTTCGTGGGTCGTATCTTTGATAAAGTCGTCCAGCAGTGCAATCGCGTCGTTCATCGGACGCAGGAACATCCGCGAGAGGCTAAACCCGATCAGGGCGAGGAGGGCAAACAGCCCTCCGCCGAAAAGTGCGATGGTGCGGAACGCCTGTTCTTTCCACAGCCCGTCGTCGGGGGTCTCGAACACAAGATAATATTCTCCGAGTCCGTAGGGAGAGAGGGGGATGACGAGGTGGACGAACCCCGCGTGCAAGGCGATGTTTTCGTCGAAATCGCGGTGGCTTTGGCGGAGGTTGCCGACGAGCAGTTCTTTGTCGTAGCCGTAGAGGGCGGTGCGGTAGGCGAGGTCTTCGGGGAAGCGGTTCAGGTCGATCCCCGCTTCGAGCCAGCGTTTGAGGCGCGGGACATAGTTTTCCGATTGCAATTGCATCGCCAGGCGGTGGGAAGAGAGCATCTGTGCGCGGATCGATTCGTAATACAGGGTTCCGAGCAACGCCAGGATCAGGACGCTCATCACCCCGTAGAGGGCCAGAAAGGATCGAAGGGTACGGTATTTAGCGAAACTGATACCCGAGGCGTTTGTGGCTGACAATCCGATCCTTTCCGAGGTATTTGCGCAGGGTTTTGATGTAGGTTCGCAGGCTCCCGTCGCTGGGGGTTTCGTCGTAATCCCACAAATGCTCCATAATCCTTTCGTGGGAGAGGAGTTTGTTCGGATGCTGGATAAAGAGTTTGAGAAGTTTGTGTTCTTTGAGTTGCAGGTTCTGCTCTTTTCCCCCGACCCGGAGGGTCTGGCTGTCGATGTCGTAGGTGATCCCTCCGCCCAGATCGAGGGTTTCGGAAGGGTTGTGGAAAAAGTTGCGCTTGAGGATCGTTTTGATCCGCAGTAACAGCTCTTTGAGTTCAAAGGGTTTGCGCAGGTAATCGTCGCCGCCGCTTTCGAATCCGCTTTCGAGGTCGCTCATCGCGTTGCGCGAGGTGATGAAGATCGCGGGGGTGGCGTTTCCGTCGGCCCGCGAGGATTTGAGAAGTGAAAAACCGTCGCCTCCGGGGACGTTGACGTCCAGGAGGAGCAGATCGAACTTTTGCTCGAACATGGCGTCTTCGGCCTCTTGCGCGTCGTAGACGCAGACCACCTCATAACCGTTCTCTTCAAGGTATTCGCCCACGCTTTCGGAAAGGTTCGGGTCGTCTTCGAGAAGGAGAATTTTCGCCCTCATCCCAAAACTCCCGCACCGACGAAGAGGATGAACGCGATCAGCGCCGAGATGAGGGCGTAGGGAAGCTGCGTTTTGGTATGTTCGATCACGTCGCACCCCGAGGCCATGGCCGAGATGATCGTCGTGTCGGAAATGGGGGAACAGTGGTCGCCGAAGACCCCTCCCGAGATCACCGCCCCCATCACGAGGGCGGGAGGCACACCCAGGGCGACGGCGAGCGGCACCGCGATGGGGAGCATGATGCTAAACGTCCCCCAGCTTGTCCCCGTCGCAAAGGCGATGACCCCCGAAAGGAGAAAGATCGCCGCCGCGAGGTACTGCGGCGGAAGGTAGTCGCCGACGAACGAGGCGAGGTAGCGCCCCACCTCCATGTCCGAGCAGACCCCTCCGATCGCAAACGCGAACAGCAGGATCGAGGCGATCGGGACCATCGATTTGGCCCCTTCGAATGCCGTTCGCAGAAATGCCGGCGTTTCCATCGCCCCTTTGGAACGGTAATAGATCCACATCAATGCAAGGGTGAACAGCAGCGTGTAAAAAATGGAACTCGATCCGGAACCTTTGACGATATCGCCGCCCCCCGTGAGGAACATAAACCCGATCACCCCCGCGATCATCCAGAAGATCGGCCAGAGGAAAAAGCCGACCGAGCCCTCGGGATCGGCCGTTTCTTGGGCGGGTTCGTGAATGCGGGCCCGGCGCATGGCCCCCAGATCGATGTCGTACCAGACGGCGATAAACGTCACCCCCAGCGCGACGTAGGCGTAAAAGTTGAACGCGATCGATTCGACGAGCCATACGGCGCTTTCGCCGACGATGAGCCCCGCGGCGATCTGCCCGCCGATGAGCCCCAGCAGTAACGCTCCCCATCCGTTAAGGGTGATGATCGAGCACACCGGTGCCGAGGTGGAGTCGCATACGAACGCCAGTTTGGCACGGCTGATACCGTAGCGGTCGCAAAACGGCCGTCCGATCGCCCCCGCGACGAGCGAGGTGATGGAGGATTCGATAAAGATGACGAGACCCGCGATAAAGCTGGGGATGAGGGCGCCGCGTCTGGAACGGACCAGGGAGCGTTTGATGCTCAGTTCATGCACCAGCCCGCTGACTCCGCCGCTGCGTTCGATGAGAAACATGACCGAGCCGACCATGACCGCGAAGGCGAGCGTTTTGAGGACCCATCCTTCGCTGAGCAGTGCGGCGAAACGCTCGCCGGTGAGCACCAGGGTATCCAGGGGACGAAACCCCGCGATGATGAATTCCCCGACGATGACGGCGAAGACGAGGGCGATAAAAACCGAACGGCTGTACAGTGCGAGGACGATTGCGACAAGCGGGGGAAGAAGCCCTAAAATTCCGTATTCGATGGGGATCCTTTAGAGGGAGAGCTGAAGCCGCGTGATTCCGGCGCGCCCGAACTGCTCTTTGTAGTACTCGCTCCGTTTTTCGTCGACGACGTCGAAGCCCAGCTTTTTATAGATCATCTCGGTTTCGGCCGAACCGATCTCGATGGAGGTCTGTACTTTACGATACCCTTTGAGACGGGCGGTCAGCATGCTTTTGCCGATGAGTTCCTTGTAGACGTCGACCGTTTTGAACTCGGGTTTGACGTAGAGGAAATCGAGAACATAGGTTTTATTGTCCACTTCCCCCTCGCACAGCAGGTAGGCGGCGATCCGCTCGTGATAGCTCTCATCAAACCCGATCTCCTCGAGCGCTTTGGAAAAAATTTCGTGGGTGGCGATGCGCGGTTCGTAACCGCAGATGACGCCGGCGTTCTGATTTCCCGAAACGGCGACGAAAAAATTGGAGAAATGGCAATAACTTTTGGTGGCGGTAAGGGCAAGGCGTTTGAGATGGTTCCGCAGGGTCTCTTCATCGGACGTATCGAACACCAGGTCGAAGAGGCCGATTTTCTTTCCGGCCCTCGAACTTTCCAGGAGCGCTTGGGCAATCATTTCAATGTCCGTCTCGGACGCTTTGCGAACGGTAAGTGCCATAATGCCCTCGTTCCTGGATTTTTCAATATGCTATACTACCTAACTTTAAAAAATCCTAAGAAAAGTTTCAATGTTTAAAAGTATTCTAAGTTTTATCGCATCTCTCGTCTGCCCTTCCGAACAGCTGGTTGTGGTCGTTTCGAACGATATCAATGCGACGAGCGCCCTTCTGCAGCGATACGAGAAACGCGGGGAGTGGGAGAAAGTGGGAGAGAGCGTCCCGGTGACGCTCGGACGCGCCGGTATGGGATACGCTTCGCTGAAAGAACCGCTCAAACGCGAAGGGGACGGCAGATCGCCGCTGGGGGTCTTCGAGATCACCTCCGCGTTCGGATACGCCGAGCAAAGCCGTTCCCGACTCCCCTATCTTCATGCGGACGACAAGCTGATCTGTATCGACGATCCGCAGGACAACCGCTACAACACGATTACCCGTCTGGAAGGGGAACTTCCCAAAAGTTTCGAGCGGATGCGGCGCGAGGACGACGTATACCGTTACGGCGCGGTGATCGGCTACAACGCTGCGGGCGAACAAGGGCGCGGCTCGTGCATTTTTTTGCATCTCAATCATGCCGACAACCATCCGACTTCGGGGTGTACCGCGATGAACGAAGCCGATTTGGTTGTGTTGCTGGAGTGGCTGGACCCGGAGAAGAAACCGAAGATACTTCAGATCCCCAAAAGCGAATGCGGAGAGTTTAAAAAAGAGTTCGAAGGAATCGATTGCGATTGAGAGTGACGGTCGCGTACCCGTCGGGAGCCGTTCCCGATGGGGTATGCGATGAGGCTTTAGTCGTTATGAACGTCGACTTTTGGCGTTTTCGCCGTTGAAGCGGGGAGCATCGGGTAGGCGATGGCGGGTTTTTTCCCTTCAAGCGCTTTGAGGAAGGTTTCGATTTCGGCGGTTTCGGCGTCGCTGAGGTCAACGCCCAGCTGAATCCGTCCCATCTCTTTGATCGCTTCGGAGAGGGTCGCGATCTGACCATTGTGGAAATAGGGGGCCGTTTCAGTAACGTTGCGCAGTGTCGGAACGCGTACGAGGCCGTTTGCGTTCCCTTTGAAGTCACCGACGTTGGCGTGTTTGTATTGTCCGGCTACGCCGAACGCCTGCATCGTACCGCCCAGGGCGATGTCGTTGTGGCAGGTGGCGCACCCTTTGTCGATAAAGGTTTTAAGCCCTTTTTGCTCCGCCTTCGAGAGAGCGTTTTTCTTGCCGTTCAGGAAATCGTCGTAGCGTGAGGGAGTCACGAGGGTCCGTTCGAACACTGCGATGGTGTCGGCCACTTTTTCAAAGGTGATTTTGACGTCTTTGCCGTAGGCTTTCTGAAAAGCACCGACATACGCGGGGATCGAGTTGACGACCGCTTCGACGTGCTCTTTGGGAGCGGCCATCTCCGGTCCCGCCTGGATCGGCCCTTGCGCCTGGTCTTCGAGGTGCGGGCTGCGGCCGTCCCAGAACTGCTGGGCGTAGAACACGGCGTTGTAGACCGTCGGAGAACTCAGGTGATGCGGATTCGCTTTCCATTTGTGGCCGATCGCGGCGCTCATCCCGTCGCTCCCGCCCAGGGCGAGGTTGTGACAGGTGTTGCAGCTGACCAGTCCGCTTTTGGAGAGGCGGGGATCGAAATAGAGCATTTTCCCCAGTTCCGCTTTGGCGGCAGTGGTGGGGTTTTTGGGATTCGAAGTGAGTTTTTCGACCGCTTTTTTATTAGCCGGGATCGGCTTGAGACCGGCGTTTTTGGCTTCGTCGACAAGGGACGCGCCCATCACGGCGGTAGCGACAACGGCGGAAATCATCAATGCTTTCATGCGGAATCCTTTGGAAGAAAATTTTGATGGAATCAGTATAACACATTTTTTCTAAAGGAAAATTTTTATCCTTTAGCTAATTCGCGCATGACCGTGGCGCGTCTGGTGTGTTCGAGGCGGCGCGACGCCGATTCGAACGCCCCGCTTTCGCCGACGACGATGCAGCGGCGTTTGGCCCTGGTGAGGGCGGTGTAGAGGAGTTTGGTGTTGAGCATGATGTGATGCGAGAAACTCATGACGATGACGACGGTATCGTATTCCATCCCCTGAACCTTGTGGATGCTCAGGGCGTAGGAGAGGTTGAGCAGCTCCCCGATCCCTTCGAATTTGTACTGGACGATCAGCTCTTCGTTGGGGTAATAGACGAACGCGAGTTCCTCGTCGTCGTCAATCCGAAACAGCAGCCCGCACATTCCGTTGAAAATGCGCCGTTCGCTCGCTTCGCCCCCCTCTTTGAACTCTTCGGGGGTATAGGAGGGGATGTTTTCGTTTTTGACGTGGACCACCTTGTCCATCAGGCGCAGTTCCCCTTTACGGGTTGAAATTTTCTTTTTTGCCTTCGGGTTGAAATACTCCTGCAAGACGGTGTTGAGATTATCTACGCCCAGTGTATTCGAGCGCATCGGGGAGAGGACCTGGAATGCGGTGAGGTAGTCGCGGATCTCTTTGGCGCGCAGTTTTTCACGCGAATCGGCCAGATGTTCGAGCGTCACTTCGGCGATTCGGGCGAGGGTGTTGTGGGCGAGCGTCTGGATCGCTTCGGAAAACGCGTCGGCGCCGAGGCTGTTTTTGAGGGCATGGCGGTTGGGAAGTTCGACGGGGAGAAAGGCGAAGTCGTCGTAGGTTTCACGGTACGGGGGGATCTTTCCCTGCCGGATGTCGTTGGCGATGAGTGCGATGGCCTGATCGTCGCGCTGACGGTAGATATGGGTAAGGGTGATTGTCGGCGCGAGATTTAGCGCGATGGCGTCGCTGAGGGGATTGCCCGCGCCGATCGGGGGGAGCTGGGCATCGTCGCCGACGACGATGACGATCGCATCGGAAGATATTTTGGCGATCAGGCGGGCAAAAAGGGTCGAATTGATCATCGAAGCTTCGTCGATCAGGACCGCCTTGTAGGGCATTTCGTCGTGGGACTCGAACCGTACCAGCAGGCTTTGGATCGTGGAACTCTGATAACCGCTCCGCTCCCGTATCCGCTGGGAAGCGATGCCGCTCAGCGCGCAGGTCATGATCAGCGCGGCGTCATGGCGGAGGCTGAGCAGATCGAGCAGTGCTTTGGCCGTCGTGCTTTTCCCGGTTCCGGCGTATCCTACGAGAAAGAGGAGTCCGGTTCCCGAATTGATGGCTTCGAGC
Organism: Campylobacterota bacterium; assembly: GCA_040752835.1. NCBI lineage: Bacteria > Pseudomonadati > Campylobacterota > Campylobacterota bacterium. Next base: position 36,006 of record JBFMGG010000008.1, read on the forward strand.
GCTTTGTACTGCTGTTCGCCCAGATTTAGGCCCCGCTCGGACAAAAAAGCGGCCAGGTCATCACACAGCTCGGGGAAAAGGGGCTTTCCCCGTTTGCGAAACTGCTCCAGGAGAAACTGTTCGGCCTCAAAAATCCGTGTCGGGGCGAGCTTGCCGCTGCGGAGACGGACGATGCTCCCCTCGCGGATACGGTCTTCGAGCGCTTCGTCGTAGGGGGCATGGTCTCCGAGTTCGAGGAGCAGGTCGAGTTTGTCGTAGAGGGTTTCGCGCTCGATGCAGCTGTTCCCCTCCGCGTCGCAATATTCCCCCAGCGTGTATTCCATGGCGGCCTGGATGCGGCGGGGATCATGGACTCCTATTCCCATCTGGATGGCGATTTCGTCGGCTTTTTTGAAACCGATCCCGTTGATTCGCATCAGGCCGTAGGGGTTGGAACGGATCGCTTCGATCGGATCGCCGACATCGCGCATCGCTTCGGCGATGAGGCGCAGCAGGGAGGGGGTGACCCCTAAGGGGGCGAGATATTCGCCCAGAAGCCGCATGGAGCGAAACTGTTTCCATCCGGCCGAGAGCTTGGCGAGCCGTTTGGCGCTCATCCCTTTGATCTCCATGAGGCGGTCGATGTCGTTGTCGAGGATGTCGATCAGTCCTTCGGTGGTGTAGCGCTCGATCAGCTCGGCGGTCAGCTTTTTCGTAAAGCCTTTCACGACGCGGTTGAGGAAAAAGAAGAGCTCATGCTGGTTGACCAGCAGCGATTCGGCCCGGAAGCTCCGGCCGTACTTCTCGTGCTCCTCCCACGCCCCTTTGAGCGTGATCGCCGCCCCCTCAAGGTGCGCGACGTCGCTCTCGTAATAATGGGCGCTGATCTTCTCCCCGCTGCGCAGCCGCGCGATGAAGAAGCCGTTGTTCTCGTAGATGATTTTGTCGATTTGGCCGATCAGGGTTTGCATGGGGCGATTGTAGCTAAAATTTAAACGTGGGGGGAGTTTTCGGGCAGGATGAAATGCCCGGGGAAGGATTTAGGCTTTGACCCGCTTGATCCGATCCTCTTCCTGCTCTTTGTAGAGTTCCGCACATCCGCGCGCGAGTTCGCGGATTTTGAGGATGTAATTGGCCCGTTCGGTCACCGAGATCGCTTTGCGCGCATCGAGGGTGTTGAACGTGTGCGAGGCCATCATGCACAGATCGTACGCGGGAAGGGGAAGCCCCGCATCCAGACACCGTTTGCATTCGGCCGCTTTGGCTTCGAAATCGGCAAAGAGCATTGCGGTATCGGCGATTTCGAAATTGTATTTGCTGAATTCGATTTCCCCTTCCTTGTGGATGTCGCGGTAAAGGGTTTTTCCGAAGGCATTTTCACTCCAGACGATGTCAAAGACCGTATCGACCCCCTGCAGGTACATCGCCAGACGTTCCGTACCGTAGGTGATTTCGACCGCCACGGGATCGCAGGCAACGCCTCCGACTTGCTGGAAGTAGGTAAACTGTGTCACTTCCATACCGTTGAGCCATACTTCCCAGCCCAGTCCCCAGGCTCCCAGCGTCGGGGATTCCCAGTTGTCCTCGACGAAGCGGATGTCATGGTCGGCAAGGTTGAGCCCCAGGTATTCGAGGCTTTTGAGGTAGAGTTCCTGGATATTTTCGGGGCTCGGTTTGATCAGCACCTGAAACTGGTAGTAGCTTCCCAGGCGGTTGGGATTTTCGCCGTAGCGCCCGTCGGTGGGACGACGGCTGGGCGCGACGTAGGCGACCGACCAGGGCTGGGAATCCAAAGAGCGCAGGAAGGTTGCGGGATGAAACGTCCCCGCCCCTGCGGCAACGTCGTAGGGCTGTACAATTGCGCACCCCTGTTCGTTCCAGAATTGTTGCAGTTTCAAAAGCAGATCGCCGAAAGTAATCATTGAAAATCCCGATAAAAAAATTGTGCCATTATACCAAAACCCGTCCCCGTCTTGTTCGCTCCCCAAAGGCTTTCTTAATCAAATTGCCCCTATTATAAGGCTAACCAATACCAAGGCAGGCGGAATGATCCGTTTTTGGATACTTTTTTTAGTGTGTGCGGCGTTTTTGCATGCCCAAAAGCCGCTCGAGAGAGTTTCGGTGCAGCTTCAATGGGCGGACCAGTTCCAGTTCGCCGGGTATTACGTGGCCAAGGAAAAAGGGTTTTACGCCGAAGCGGGGCTGGACGTTTCCATCCGCCCCTTTGATCCCAAAAGACTTGCGATCGATGAGGTGATGGAAGGTCGCTCCGAATACGGGATCGGACGCTCCTCGCTTCTGGTCGACCGGATGAGGGGCAAACCGGTCGTGGCACTGGCGGCGATTTTTCAAAGTTCCCCTTTCGTGTTGCTCTCCGCGCGATCAGCCAATATCCGAAGTCCCAAAGACCTGATCGGCAAACGGATCATGATGACGCAGGATTTTCAGGATACGATTGCGATTCGCGCGATGGTCAATTCGCAGGGAATGCGGATGGAAGAGCTCAAATTCATCGAGCACAGTTATAATCCCATCGACATCGCCAACGGAAAAACCGACGTCATGGCGTGCTATATTTCGAACGAGCCGTTCACCCTCAAAGAAAAGGGGATCGAAACCAACGCCCTCAATCCCGAACAGTACGGGTTCGATTTTTACAGCGATATACTCTTTACCAGCGAGAAGGAACTCAAACACCACCCCGAACGGGTGCGCGCCTTCGTCACCGCGACCCTGAAGGGATGGCAGTACGCGTTCGACCATATCGAAGAGACCGCAAGGCTGATCAAAACCCGATACAACACTCAGAACAAATCGTACGCAAGCCTCGTTTACGAGGGGCAGATACTCAAAGAGCTCGCTTACCGGGGCAATCAGCCGCTGGGGGCCATGAACCTCGAAAAATTCCGCCGTATTTCGGATATTTACAAAGTGATGGGGATACCGCAGGACGAAAAGAGGCTGAGAGGATTTTTGTACGAAGATACCTCGCGGATCGCTCTTCCTTTGAGCATCGAGGAGCGTTCCTTGCTGCAGATGCGGACGATACGCTACACCTCTACGTTCAGCTGGCCCCCCTTCAACTACCGTTCGCAAAGCGGCGCGCTCGAAGGGATCGCGGCCGACTTCTGGGCACTTGTCGTCAAACGCAGCGGGATGCAAACCGAGTTTACCCCCGCACTGACATGGAACGGCGTACTCGATGCGATCAAGACCAAATCGGCCGACGTGACGCTGGGGACGTCGATTTCCCCCGACAAAGAACCCTACGCCCTTTTCTCCAAACCCTACGCCTCTTTCCCAAACGTAATCGTGACCAACAAAAAAATCGATTTTCTCCCCGGCCTTTCGGCACTGGAAGGGAAAAACGTCGCGATCGGAAACGGGTACGGAATCGCCGACCTGATTGCGCGAAAATACCCCGCCATCCGTATCGTCGGGGTGGACGACACGCGAGAGGGGCTTAAACTGCTCAGCTCCGGACGGGTCGACGCGGTGATCGACATCCTCCCCGTCGTAGCGTTTTTGATGAACGAATACCATTACGTCGATTTGAAAATTTCGGGGACAACCGAGTTTATGTTCGACGTGCGGATGATGATCCGAAACGATTATCCCGAACTCAAGTCGATCATCGACAAAGGGATCGATTCGATCACCCCGGCCGAGCGGCAGAAGATTTTCAACCGTTACATCGCGGTGACCTACGAAGACAGCATCGACTATCGCTGGGTATACGGAATCGCCTTGGGGGCACTGACGATCATAGCGTTGTTCATGTGGCGTCAGTTCGAACTGGGGCGCTACAACCGCAAACTGTTGGAGATGGCGTCGACCGATCCGCTGACCCAGCTTCCCAACCGGATCAGAACGGACGAAAAACTTGCCGAATGCCACGCCTATTACGAACGCCACCGCAGACCCTACGCGGTCATTATCATCGATATCGACTGGTTCAAGCGGATCAACGATACGTTCGGGCATCTGGCAGGAGACAAGACACTCATCAGTATTGCGCAGATCCTGCGCAGCCACGTTCGCGGGACCGATACCGTCGGACGTTGGGGCGGTGAAGAATTCATCATCGTCTGTCCCGAAACCGATATAGAGGGGGCGCGTCAGGTAGCCGAGAAACTGCGCGGTGTTATCAACGAATACGATTTCGAGACGGTGCACACGCTTACCTGCAGTTTCGGGATCAGCGAATCGCGCGATGACGATCGTGTGGAGGATGTCGTCGGGCGTGCCGACAGTGCCTTGTATCAGGCCAAAGAAGAGGGGAGAAACCGGGTCTGCGCCCTTTGAATCAGTCGAATTTGCAGACGATATCGCCGATGTTTTGCCCCAGCGAAGCGGCGACAACGGAGCATTTTACCTTGAGTAAAAAGGCGATCCCTTTCCGGCGCTGTGGGGTCATGCATTCGTAATTCCCCATCCCTTTGGCGAGGATCAGATCAGCCGTGTCGAAGAGGCTTCGGGCCTCTTGCGTTGCCAGCTCGTAGACGAATCCCGGAGTCGGAACCCCGCTGTCGCAAAGGGAACAGTAGCGCTCGAACCCAGCCTCGCGGACCTCTTTCATCGTGACGTCGTTTATGATGGGATTTCCGCGCACCGCGTAGGTGATTGCACACCCGGGATAGAGGGTCGAGAGCTTTTCGATGACGAGAGCGTCGAAAATGTGTTCTCCCGTATTGTCCCCGATGTAGAGCAATGTTTTCGCGTTTTGAAGCGCTTGGTGCAAAGCATGAGAATCATCAAGCGCAAAAGGGGTGTCGAAAACCGAATTGATCGCGTCGTGAAGGTCAAAACTCACTTCCGCCGCCAGATCGATGACGTTGCCGACGACCGCCGTTTTCAGCAGGGCGGTAAACGGGTCTTCAGCTGATTCGATCGTTTCGCGAAGGTAGGGAAGATATTCACGCGCCTGCGCGGTTGCCTGGCGTTTTTGTTCGTCATACAGATCGTATTTTCCGGCGATACGCGCCATCGCTTCATAAAGCGGTGCGGCCAGAACGGGAGGCGAAAGGGAGAAATCGGCTTCTTCGAGTTTTCCGTCCACATAGCGGGTGATTTCGCCGCGCAGGGTTTCATCGGCATGGATCGCATCGCATACGCGACGGCTTTGGGCGGCGATGCACCCGATACATTCGGGCTGGATAGTCACGCTTTTTCCGTGCCGTACTCGTCGATCACTTTACCCCACATCAGTTTGTATTTGCGGCGCATGAACTCGACCTCCTGCTGGGAGAGGCGGAGCTGCTCGGTGAGGGTTTCGATCGTTTTGCGGTCTTCTTCGTAGAGCTCCTGAAGTGACGCGAGGGCCTCTTTGAGAAATTCGTTTTCGTTCTTGATCGATTCGATCGTCTCTTCTTTGGCAACGAGGACTTTTTCGTGGAGGTTGATGATGGTCCCGATCGTCTTTTCGACGAAATTGGCCCCCATCGTAACGTCGGCTTCGGACGCGCTGAGCTCATGCAGGGTTGAGGGGACGATTCCCGCCATCCCCTGTGTCGCGTCGATGAGTACCTTTCCGTCTTCGACGAGGGTGGTGAGCTTTCCGCGAACGATCAGCGTCTCAACCTCGCTTCGGTCCATTTGCGCCAGCCGCGCGTATTCGTCGATACTCATCCAATGTCCCTGCATGCCTAACCGCCTTTAAATAGGTGTAATCTTTTGAATAGTTTAGCAAAAAGTGTACCGAAAAGCCGATTCGGTTTAAGAGAAGGGGAAAAAGATAATGTCAGAGTAGACTGATCCGGCTTCGCCGGACAGTCGTATAAAATTTATAGAATGGTCTCGATTTCGAGTGAATCCATCTCCACTTTTTTCGCTTTGGAGATGCGGTCTTCCTGAAGCTTCATACGAAGTTCTTCGTTTTCGAGGGCCATGATCTGCATCGCGAGATAGGCCGAGTTGATGGCTCCCGCTTTTCCGATGGCGACGGTCGCGACCGGCATACCCGCAGGCATCTGAACCGTGGAGAGGAGGGCGTCGATACCGCTCAGTGCCGATGCGCTCATCGGTACCCCGATGACCGGCTTGATCGTTTTGGAAGCCAGAACGCCCGCCAGATGTGCCGCCATGCCGGCTGCAGCGATGAAAACCTGCGCCCCTTTGGCTTCGGCTTTCGCGATATAGTCTTTCGTACGTTCCGGGCTTCGGTGAGCCGAGGAGATGATCAGTTCGTACTGTACGCCGAACGCTTCGAGTGTTTCCGAGCACGATTTCATAACGTCGAAATCGCTTTTGCTCCCCATGATGATTGATACAAATTTCATTGTCTGTTCTCTTCCTCGTATGTGAATTTTAAACTCTGGCAATTAAAGCGCATGCGTGCGCACCGATTGTCTCCTGAAGAGATCGCTTATCAATCCGGCCCGGGAAAGCTTTCGCTTCGGGCATCTCAACATTTGGTTATCACCCCCATTTCTTCGGTAGCTGGAATACGGAAAAACGTAAACGGCGGCAATTTGGCCGGCAGGACGAAACGGTTGAGGTTGCCGCTGTGGACCTGGTCCCACACCTTGCCGCTTTCGGCCAGGAGTTGTTTGAAGGAGATTTTCCATCCCCCTTCCTCCTCCCAGATGCGTCCGATGTCGTTCTCGACCGCTTCGACGGGTGATCCTTCGGGGAAGACCAGCTCCATCGCATCGCCTGGGAAGGTTTTGTATTTGCATTCGAAAAACTCTCCGCTCTCATCGACGAGGCCGCTCACCTGGTGGGTCCCCATCATCATCGTGAAATCGAGATTCTGGGTGTCGTGTTTCTCGAACGGGCGGTTGATGAGGTAGGCGTCGGTGAAACCGCGGTTTTGCATCGTGTTCAGTTCGCGCTGGTACGTCTCGCCGTCGAATTGCCCGGCATAATAATCGTCAATCGCACGACGATAGACTTTTGCGGTGATCGCGGCGTAATAGGGGGCTTTGGTGCGTCCTTCGATTTTGAGTGAATCGACACACCCCGCATCCAGAATCTCCTTGATATGGCTGGCAAGATTGAGGTCTTTGGAATTCATGATGTAGGTTCCGACCCCTTCGTCCTCGACAAGCTTGAAAAGCGTCCCCGTTTCGGGATTGGCGGCGTACATTTCGTAGGGGAAACGGCAATCGTTAGCGCAGCTTCCGCGGTTGGGAACACGCCCGCTCTGGAGCGTCGAGATGAGGCAGCGCCCGCTGTAGGCAAAACACATCGATCCGTGGACGAAAACTTCGATTTCGAGGTCGGGGAGTTCGGCTTTGATCTGCTGGAGGTCTTTGAGCGAAATCTCGCGCGCCGCGATGATGCGCCGCGCGCCCATGTCGTAATAGACCTGCGCATCCAGCACGTTCATGACGTTTGCCTGCGTCGAGAGGTGCAGCGGAATGTGCGGAGCGATCTGGTGGGCGAGTTTGAGGACCCCCGGCGTCGCGACGATGAACGCATCGGGTTCCAGTGACGCCATCTGGGAAATGTGTTCTTTGAGGAGCTTCAGCTGCGAATTGAACGGAAAACCGTTAATCGTGACATAGACTTTTTTGCCCCGCGCATGGGCGTAGTCGATCCCTTCTTTGAAACTCTCCATGTCGAACTCTTTCCCCGAACGGATCCGGAGCGAAAAATGGCTCACGCCGCCGTACACGGCATCGGCACCGTAATCAATGGCGATTTTGAGCTTTTCGAGATTGCCCGCGGGAGAGAGGAGTTCGACTTTGTTCAAGGGTTTTCCGTCTGTTAAAAATGTGGGCGAATTTTATCGAAAAAAAGTTACAAGGAGAATGAAAATTTGGGGTTAAATGCAGATTTGCAGGCCGATGCGGGGAACCCGCGGAATGAGAGGCCTATTTTTTCCCGAAAGAGGCGAGCAGGGCTTCAATATCGTCGCTGCTGACGACGTCGTCGGTCGTTGTGTCGCCGGGGAGGTGAACGGCGGAAGTAACCCGTTTGGAATCGTCGATTTTACCGGCGAAAAGGTGATTCATGTAGGTGGAAAGGGCGCGCATGACGTTGATGACCCGTTCGATTTTCTGGCGGTGGATATCCTGGTATTGCATGATGTCCATCACGTTCATGATCGTGTCCCCGCCGTTTTGGAGCATATCGAGGATCGCGTCGGCTTCACTCTGCGCTTCACGGTTTTTCTCCAGCTGCGTTTTGAACGCGTCGACGTGGGGGAATTTCTGGCTGAGGGTTTCGAAAAGGTCGATGTTACCCTGTAATATGCCGCCCACTTTCTTGATCTGTTTTTCGCCGTCGGCGAGATCGTTGCTGATCCCTTCGATCAAATCGAAGATTTCGGTCGCTTTCTGCTCGCTCTCTTTGGTCACGTCGTCGAGCTGATGGACCATTTTGTTGTCGTCCGTCGGCGGTGGAGGCGGCCAGCTGTGAAGGGCGGATACGCGGTAGCTGTGCGGATCGGGTTCGTCGGAGGGCGCTTCTTCGCTCTCTTCGGCATCGGGCTGGGGCGTTTCGCTCTCTTCGAACGTTTCGTCCAAGTCCATGTCGCCGTTCATTAATGCGTCCAGTTCTTCTTGCGTCATAACGGTAACCTCACAAAAAATTGCACTATAATAGCATGATAAATCTTTAATTTTTCGGATGAACGGTAATGAAAGTCGATCTTCACAACCATACGGTTTTGTGCAATCATGCAACGGGAAGCGTGAACGAATACGTCGAGACGGCGATTGCGTGCGGAACCGAATATTTCGGTTTTTCCGACCATGCGCCGATGCATTACGATCCCGAGTACCGGATGCGTTTTGAAGAGATGGATCTCTACGAAGCGTGGATCCGCGAAGCCCAGCAGCGATACGGCGGGCGCATTACCGTTTTGGCGGGATACGAAGTCGATTATTTGCCGGGGTATATGGACGATCGGGTACTGGAACGCCCGTGCGATTACCTGATCGGCAGCGTCCATTTTATCGACGACTGGGGCTTTGACAACCCCGAATTCATCGGCCGTTACGAAGGGATGGACCTGGATACGGTCTATCGCCGCTATTTCGGCCTGATCGAAGCGATGGCAAAGAGCGGCCGTTTCGACATTGTCGGACATCTTGATTTGCTCAAGGTCTTCAAGTTTCTTCCCCAAACCGACATACGGCTGTTGGCCAAAGAGGCGCTCAAAGCGATCAAAAAAGCCGATATGGCGGTCGAAATCAACGTCGCGGGATGGCGGAAGCCGATCAACGAATCGTATCCTTCTCCTTCGCTGCTGGCCGAAATCGCCGAACTCGATATTCCGATCACGTTCGGTTCGGATGCCCACCGCCCCGACCAGGTCGGCCTCTACAGCGACGAGGTTGAAGCGGTCGCCCGAAGATTCGGGTACACAAAATGCGCACTATACCGGGGGCGTGATCGAGAATTGATTAATTTTTAATCAATATTTTTCCCTCCAAAACGGGGTATTTTTGCTATACTGCCGTAAGTAAAAATATTCAGGAGAAATACATGGGTAAATTCGTAAACAGCGTAGACGAGTTTTTCAGTTTTTGTAAAGAAAACGACGTTCAGTTCGTCGATTTCCGCTTCACCGACATGAAAGGGACATGGCACCACGTAACGTACCGCATGAGCGCGGTCAACGCGGGTCATTTTGAAAACGGTCTCCCTTTCGACGGTTCGTCCATCGAAGCATGGCAGCCGATCAACCGTTCGGACATGATTCTTAAACCGGATGCGCCGACGGCGTTCATGGATCCGTTTACGGCCGATCCTACCATTATCGTTTTCTGTGACGTTTACGATATCTACAAAGGCCAGATGTACGAAAAATGCCCACGTTCTATCGCGAAAAAAGCTCTTGAGCACCTTGCCAACGCAGGTGTCGGTGATGTCGCGTATTTCGGTCCTGAAAATGAATTCTTCGTCTTCGACGACGTCAAAATCCGTGACGAAGCGAACTGCTCGTACTACGAAGTCGACACCGAAGAGGGTGTATGGAACGACGGTAAATCGTTCAAAGACGGTTACAACACAGGCCACCGCCCACGCACCAAAGGGGGATATTTCCCGGTCGCTCCGATCGATACGATGGTAGACCTCCGCGCCGAGATGATGCTTGTGCTTGAGCAGGTCGGACTTGAAGTCGTTCTCGGACACCACGAAGTTGCACAGGGACAGGGCGAGATCGGTATCGTTTTCGGTACGCTCGTCGAAGCGGCGGACAACGTCCAGAAACTCAAATACGTCATCAAAATGGTTGCCCACCTCAACGGCAAAACCGTTACGTTCATGCCAAAACCGCTCTACGGAGACAACGGTAACGGTATGCACGTTCACCAGTCGATCTGGAAAAACGGCAAAAACCTTTTCTACGGAGAAGGCGGATACGGCAACCTGAGCGAAACGGCGCTCCACTACATCGGCGGTATCTTCCACCACGCGCGTGCGGTTGCGGCGTTTACAAACCCTTCAACCAACTCGTACAAACGTCTGATCCCCGGATTCGAAGCTCCTTCGATCCTCACCTATTCGAGCCAGAACCGTTCGGCTTCTTGCCGCGTCCCTTACGGTGCGGGTGAAAAAGCGGTTCGCGTCGAAATGCGCTTCCCGGATTCAACCGCGTGTCCGTACCTTGCGTTTACCGCGATGCTCCTTGCAGGACTTGACGGTATCAAAAACAAAATGGTGCCGGTAGGACCGATGGACGAAGACCTTTTCGAACTCAGCCTCGACGAAATCCGTGAAAAAGGGATCCCGCAAATGCCGCACACGCTTCGCGGTTCACTCGAAGCGCTGATTCGCGACAACGAGTTCCTCAAGCCTGTTATGACCGATTTGTTTATCGATACGTATCAGCACTACAAATTCGAAACGCAGGTATGGCCTTACGAAGCCCGTCCTACGGCGTTCGAGTTCAAAACTACCTACTCTTGCTAATCTTCCGGCAGGGCTTTTTCTCCGCCCTGCCGTTTTTTCCGCGATCCATTTTTTCTTATCTCTTTTAATTATTACAGGTTCAGGGTGTGTTGCGAGGGCAATGCGTTTTCATGAAATGATTTTTGCAGAACGCAAAAATAGACACCAAAATACCCGTGAACTAATACTTAGAACCGTTTCAAAGGCGTAGTGTCGAGAAGAACGAGCGTTCTTGGATCGCGGTATGCTCTTTTTTCTGCTTTTCTCGCAGAAGAGAAAAGCAGAAAAGACGTTAAAAAGAAAAAAGATTAGGGAAGCTGCGGGCCGGCTGCGGAGTAGTCGAAATTGCTGTCGGCATTTCCGATATATTTTTTGAAGTTTTCGATGAACATGGCGGCAAGTTTGTCGCGCTGTACGAGGTAAGCGTCTTTATCCGCCCACGCGTTGCGCGGGTTGAGGATCACCGGATCGATGTCTCCCAGGGTTTTGGGGATGTAAAAACCGAACGTGTTGGTCTTGTCGAATTCGCTTTCGCGGATCGATCCGTCGAGGATGGCGTTGATGCACGCGCGGGTATCTTTGATGCTCATCCGTTTTCCGACGCCGTAACCGCCTCCGGTCCATCCGGTGTTGACGAGGTAGACATTGACGCTGTAGCGGTCGATCTTCTCACCGAGCAGTTTCGCATAGACGGTCGGATGCAGAGGAAGGAACGCTTCCCCGAAGCACGAGCTGAACGTTGCGACCGGCTCGGTAATGCCCCGTTCGGTTCCGGCAACTTTGGCCGTATAGCCGCTGAGGAAGTAGTACATAGCCTGCTCTTTGGTCAGTTTGCTGACCGGGGGCAATACGCCGAATGCGTCGGCGGAGAGGAAAATGATGTTTTTGGGATGAGGCGCTTTGAGGGAAGGCTGATGGTTTTCGATGTGCTCGATCGGATACGAAACACGGGTGTTTTCCGTTTTTGAACCGTCGTGGTAGTGGACGTTTCCGTCTTCGTCGAATACGACGTTTTCGAGGAGCGCGTTACGGCGGATTGCCTGATAGATTTCAGGCTCGCTGGCGGGATCGAGGTTGATGACTTTGGCGTAACATCCCCCTTCGAAGTTGAAGATCCCCTCTTCGTCCCATCCGTGCTCGTCGTCCCCGATCAACGCCCGTTTCGGGTCGGTCGAGAGGGTGGTTTTACCGGTGCCGCTGAGGCCGAAGAACAAGCAGGTGTCACCTTCGGGCCCGACGTTGGCCGAACAGTGCATCGGGAGCTTCCCTTCGAGGGGAAGCCAGTAGTTCATCATCGAGAAGATCCCTTTTTTCATTTCGCCGCCGTACCACGTTCCACCGATGATGCAGAGGTTGTCTTCGACGCTGAAGAGGACGAATACTTCGGAATTGAGCCCGTGGTTTTTCCACTTTTCATTGACCGCTTTACATGCGTTGAGGACGGTGAAATCGGGCGAGAACCCTTCGAGTTCTTTCTCGGTGGGACGGATAAACATGTTTTTGACAAAATGGGACTGCCATGCGATTTCGGAGACAAAACGGACGGAGCGTTTGCTCGAAAGGCTCGAGCCGCAGAAAACGTCGGTGACGTAGAGGTCTTTGTTGGAGAGCTGTTCGCGGGCCACTACCAGCAGCTCGTCGAAAACGGCTTTGTCAACTTTTTTGTTGACGTCGCCCCACGCGATGTATCGGTTCGAAGGATCGCGGTCGACAAAATATTTGTCCTTGGGGCTTCGACCGGTAAAGATACCGGTGTCGACCATCGTGGCGCCGTTGCTGGCGAGGTGACATTCACCGTTTGCGAGTTCGTGTTCGATCAATTCGTCGTAACTGAGGTTGTGGAAAATTTTTCCGGTATTTTTTATGCCTAACGTCTCAATTTCTGCGGAAATCATGGTGTTGTTTTGCCTTTTGGGTTCGCCGCCGTACTGTACGGTCAACGAAAATTTGAAGCGAGCCGCTCCGTTTACGGGGCGAATTATACGCCTCCAATTTATAAACGAGAATTAAAGCGGCGGATTATTTGAACTGAGGAGCCAATTCGGTGAGGATTTTCGGTGCCAGGGCTTCGCTGCCGTTGTACTTTTGCAGTTTGACGCCGACGTTGTTCATGCTTTTGGCGGTGTTTTTGCACGCCATTTTGACCACGAGGTAGTCGCAGTCTTCGATCGCTTCGGCCATCGTATCGTGGGCGCGGATGTGCTCGACGTCGTCATCGTCGTGGTCGCAGGTGTGCGGAGCGTCGTGGTCGTGATGGTGATCCTCTTCTCCCGCTACTTTGGGATTGGGGCGGAGCCCTTCGAGGGTGAAGCTCTTGAACATCCCTCCGCTGAGGTTAAAAACCGCAAAATAGGGGGTATGACCCGCATTGCCGGCCATTTTGAGCGTCTCATCCACTACGGGAACGGCTATTTTCATGATTTTCCTCCTGGGTCGTTTCGACAATTATGCCACACTCTCATTGAAGCTTTACTGTAGCATCATGTATTGTCGGTTTCTGTTTAAATTCAACATTTTCTAAGAAAAATGGGTTCATAATCACCGTAGCGTTACGAGTGTAATGCATATTTTATCCGTAAAAAAGGAGTAAACCATGAAACGTTCTGGTTTTACTATGATCGAGTTGATCTTCGTGATCGTTATTCTGGGTATTTTGGCGGCGGTTGCGATTCCCCGTCTGGCGGCAACGCGTGATGACGCGACACAGTCGGCGTTGCTGGCAAACGCACGGACATGTATCAGTGACGTCGCATCCGTGGCTCAGGCAACCGGAACCGTACCGACTGATCTTTCGACAATCGAATCGTGTGCCGCTGCGAATGATTTGGCAGCCGGCACAGCGTCGATTGCCGGAAATACACTGACGATTACCGGTACTATCGACGCTAGCGTCAACGGTGCTCACGTTGTCGGCGGACAGCAAGTTACTCGCTAACGGTCCATTGCTATACTGTTTCTTCGGCGCAAAGCCGAAGAAACCCCTCTTTTTTAACTTTCGAAAGTGTAATCTACATGTATAATTCCCGGTGAATGGATAGGTCGATTCCACTTTTTAGCCTCAGAAACAGGTGATACCGATGAAAAATAGAAATGCGTTTACGATGATCGAACTGGTTTTTGTGATCGTTGTGCTGGGAATCCTCGCGGCCATCGCCATACCCAGGCTCGGGGCGACCCGGGATGACGCCCACGTCTCCAAAGGGCGTAGCGACGTCGCCGCGATACGTGCCGGGATCATCAGCGAACGGCAGGGACGTTTACTGACGGGGGACACCACTTTTATCGCATCGCTTGACGCCGCGGCCGAAAACACCGAAGGGGTGACGCTGTTTAACAACAACGGCATACTGACGTACGGGATCGTATCGGCGAACACCCCCGGCCACTGGATGAAAACGGGGGCGAATACCTACACGTATCAGGCGGCCGGAGGGACGGCGACGTTTACCTATACCCGTGCGAACGGTACGTTCTCGTGCGATCGCGCTTCCGCGCTGTGCCAGAGTCTGACCGATTGAGTTCTCAAAAATTTCCTGCAAAGCAAACACCGACGTGCATTTTTACCGCATCGCCCTGCTGGGCTCCCCGCTTGAGCCGCTGACCTACTCTCACGATGCTCCGCTCGACATCGGCGAAGTGGTCGGCGTCACCCTCTCGGGACGATCCATGCAGGGGGCGGTGATCGAGGCGGTGCCGAAGCCGGCGTTTGAAACCCTCGGCATCAGTGCCGGCGAAGGGGGAATCTTCGGCGAAGCACAGTTGCGGACGGCCTCTTTTATGGCCGAGTACTACGGGTGTTCGCTGGGCGAAGCACTCAACCTGTTCGTCCCCTACGCGGTCCGGGATACGGTAGAAGAAGCGGACGAACCGCCTTTCCATTCCCCGGTGACGATCACCCTCTCTTCCAAGCAGGGCGAAGCGCTCGAGTTTATCCGGCGTCATAGCGTGTCGCTTCTTTTCGGGGATACGGGTGCGGGCAAAAGCGAGATTTACATGAAGCGGATGGATGAGGTGCTCTCCCTGCGGAAACGGTGTCTCCTGCTGCTGCCCGAAATCTCCCTTACCCCCCAGATGGAAAAGCGTTTTCGGAACCATTTCGGCGAGGGGGTCGTATTGTGGCATTCGAAAATGACCCCCAAACAGAAAAAAGAGGCGCTGGAAAAGATCCGGAACGGATTGGCCCGCATCATCGCGGGGCCGAGGTCGGCCCTCTTCCTCCCGATCCGTGATCTGGGGCTGATCGTCGTCGACGAAGAGCATGACGAGAGTTACAAATCCTCGTCCCGCCCCCGTTACAACGCCCGGGATATGGCGGTTTACATCGGCAAAACATTGTCGATCCCCGTCGTGCTCGGGAGTGCCACGCCGAGTTTGTCGAGTTATGCGAAATTTCCCGCTTTCCGTTTGCGCGGCGGGTATTTCGGTTCGCGGCGGCGGTTCGTATTCGAGCCCTCCATCGAGGCGCTGAGCCCCGCGATCGACGAGGCGGTGCGTGAAAATTTCCGTGAGGGGCATCAGGGGATCATTTTTATTCCGACGCGAGCCAATTTCAAATACCTCGTGTGCGGCACGTGCGGCTACAGGGTCGAGTGTCCGTTTTGCAGCGTCGGCATGAGTCTGCACAAAAATGCCCGTGCCCTCAAATGCCATTACTGCGGTTACAGCGAGATGATCCCCTCGGTGTGCCCCAAATGCCAAAGCGGCACCCTCGAAACCTCGCGTCTGGGGACCGCCGAGGCGGCGGAGCATTTCGCCGCCCTGGAAACGGAACTGCGGGTTGCGCAGTTCGACCGGGACAAAATAACGACCCAGAACAAACTGGTCAAGACCCTCAAAGCGTTCAATAACCGTGAAATCGACCTGCTCGTCGGGACCCAGATGCTCTCGAAAGGGCACGATTACCACGATATTGCCCTTGCCGTCGTGATGGGGATCGACAATCTTCTCGCGCAGGCCGACTACCGTGCCCGCGAGAGGGCTCTTTCGCTGCTCATACAGATCGCGGGACGCAGCGGCCGAAAAGGGGAGGCGACGGTTTATGTCCAGAGTTTCAACGAACATTTTTTCCGCCGTTACCTGGACGATTACGAACTCTTTTTGCAAGAAGAACTCAGCGCGCGCGAAGGGCGTTATCCCCCGACCAAAAAACTGGCCCGGCTGCTGTATGCGGACAAGAACGGCCTCAAGGCGAAGACGCAGATGGAGCAGGCGCTGAGAATTCTTGAGGGGATCGGAACGGTCGAGATAATCGGCTATGGTCCCTCGGCGATCGAGAAGATCGGGAACAAATACCGTTTCCAGATTTTGGTGCGCAGCGACAAAAGCACCGAGCTTATCCGCGCACTCAAATACGTCAAATCGCCGTTGTGCGAGATCGATATGGATCCGATTGAGTTTACGTAAAATTAACATCGAAGAAGCTACAATCACCCTATGATAAAACGCTATCCAACCAAACAGATATTTGTCGGAAACGTCGCAGTAGGCGGAGATGCGCCGATATCGGTGCAGTCGATGACCTATTCGCGCACGGCGGATGTCGCCGCCACGGTCGAGCAAATCAACCGTCTCCATTTCGCGGGATGCGACATCGTCCGGGTAGCCGTTCCGGATGAAGAGGACGCCCTGGCCCTCAAAGCGATCAAGGAGCAGATCGCCCTCCCCCTCGTCGCCGATATCCATTTCAATTACAAGCTCGCCCTCATCGCCGCCGAAAGCGTCGATTGTATCCGGATCAACCCCGGAAACATCGGGGAGAAAAATCGGGTCCGTGAAGTGGTCAAAGCGTGTCAGGAACGGAACATTCCAATCCGGATCGGGGTCAACGCGGGGAGCCTGGAAAAAGAGTTCGAACAGCGTTACGGGCAGAGCGCGGAGGGGATGGTCGCCTCGGCCGAATACAACATCAAATTTCTTGAAGATCTCGGTTTTACCGACATCAAGGTCTCCCTCAAGGCCAGCGATGTTCAGCGCACCGTTGAAGCATACCGGCTGCTGCGCCCGAAAAACAACTATCCGTTCCATCTGGGGGTAACCGAAGCCGGGACCGTCTTTCATGCCACGATCAAAAGCGCAATCGGGCTGGGGACGCTGCTGCTGGAGGGGATCGGCGATACGATGCGCGTCTCGATTACAGGGGAACTCGAAGAGGAGATCAAGGTAGGCCGTGCCATCCTTAAAGACAGCGGGGTCGCCAAAGAGGGTCCCAATATCATCTCCTGCCCGACCTGCGGGAGGATTGAAGCCGATCTGGTGAGTGCGGTCAGCGTCATCGAAGCAAAAGTCAAACACATCAAAAAACCGCTCGATCTTTCGGTCATGGGGTGTGTCGTCAACGCGATCGGCGAAGCGAAACATGCCGATGTCGCCATCGCGTACGGCAAGGGATCGGGTCTTGTAATGGTCAAGGGCGAAGTGGTCGCCCGTCTCGACGAGGACAAGCTTGTTGACCGGTTTGTGGAAGAGGTGGAAAAAATGGCGAAGGAAGAGGAATAATGGAAGAATCTTTATACAACCTGGCCTTTGAACGCTCGGTCCTCAGTTCGATCGTTTTCGACCCTTCGCAGTTCGACGAATTCGAAGCGGTTCTGAGCCCCGAAGATTTCTATCTCGCGGCGCATCAGGAGATTTACCGTGCGATGCTTTCCCTCTCCCATCGCGACCTTCCCATCGACGAGGAGTTCATCAAAAAAGAGCTGAACGCCAAAGGGCAGTTCGACGAGCGGGTGATGGTCGAGATCCTCACCGCCAACCCGATCGCGAATACCAAAGCCTACGTGCAGGAGATCAAAGACAAAGCGATCAAGCGCCATTTGTTGACGTTGACGACCGAAATCAAGCGGGTAACCCTCGAAGAGGAACTGGGGGGGAGCGATGTGGTCGATCTCGTCGAGAAAAAACTCTACGAAATCACCCAAAGTTCGCAGGCGACCGATTTCAAGGATGCCCCGACGGTAACGGACGAGACGATGCGCTACATCGAGGAGATGAAAGCACGCGGCGACGCTGTTCTTGTAGGGGTTGATACCGGGTATGCGGAGCTGAACAAAATGACGACGGGATTCGGGAAGGGGGATTTGGTCATCATCGCGGCGCGTCCGGCGATGGGGAAAACCTCGTTTGCCCTGAACATGGTCCAAAACCTCCTCGACAAGGGGAGCGGGGTCGCCTTTTTCTCCCTCGAGATGCCCGCCGAGCAATTGATGCTGCGTCTGCTCAGCGTCCAGACCTCGATTCAGCTGCAACGGCTGCGGGTCGGAGACATGAACGCCGAGGAGTGGAAACGGCTGAACGATGCGGTGGAGAAAATGCGCCATTCCAAGCTCTTCGTCGACGACCACGGATCGGTGAACATCCATCAGCTGCGCTCGAAGCTGCGCAAACTCAAGTCGCGCCATCCCGAGATCGAACTCGCCGTCATCGACTACCTCCAGATCATGAACGGCACCGGGGGCAAAGACCGGCACCTCGAGGTGAGCGAGATTTCGCGGGGACTTAAAATGCTGGCGCGGGAGCTCGGGATCCCCATCGTCGCCCTCTCGCAGCTCAACCGAAGTCTCGAATCGCGCGCCGATAAACGTCCGATGCTCAGCGACATCCGCGAGTCGGGATCGATCGAGCAGGACGCCGACATCATCCTTTTCGTCTACCGGAACGACGTCTACCTCTACAAAGAGGAGAAAGAGCGCGAAAAAGAGGCGATCGCTTCGGGCAAAGAGTTCATCTCCAAATATGTCGAAAAAGAAGAAGAAGAAGCCGAGATCATCATCGGCAAGCAGCGTAACGGTCCTACGGGCCATGTGAAGCTGATGTTCCAGAAGAAATTCACCCGGTTCGTCGACCGTCCGACATTCGGTGCCGCGCAGATCGTGTATGAAAACATCGACATGAAGAGTGCGACGATGAACGTCGGGGGAGACGAAATCGTCTCAATGCCGGTGATTTAGCGATGCGGGTGCTGGAGCGGGTCGAATTGTTCGATCGCTCCGGCGCTTTGGTGTTTGCCGCATTCGTTCTCCTCATCGCTTTTTTCTCCCTTGCGTGGGAATATCACGGCTACCGCGGACTGACCCGTTTCGACGATCCTCTGGTCCGCGCATCGGTCGTCGATCAGGAAGTCCGGCTGATCGGCAACGTCCCGAAAACGTCCATCAAATTCCGTCTTGAGGGGGGAATGACCCTACGCAGCGCAATGAGCCCGTATTTGCGGGATTTGCGGGGGCGGGAAGTTTTGCTGGAACTTCAAACCGACCGGCTGACGTTTCTCGATTATCTGCGGGGAGGGCGGGCCCGCGTGACGATCGAAGAGGTCTATCCGCCGCTGAGCCTCAAGGAAAGAGGCTACAGGGCCATCGCCGCGATGCACGAAGATGTCTGGATGCAAGAGCTTTACGGGGCGCTTTTCGTTGCAACCCCATTTTCGCAGGAGCTTCAGGAACTCGTCGGCGCAATGGGCCTGAGCCATATCCTCTCCATCAGCGGCTACCATTACGGCATCATCACCCTGATCGTCTATTTCCTCTTGCGCAGGCCCTACGGATGGGTGCAAAGCCGCTATTTTCCCTACCGTCACGGTAACCGGGACCTTTTTGCGGTCGTGGCGGCCGTGTTGTTCGCCTATTTGTGGGCGTTGGAATTCAATCCCGCAATGGTGCGCGCTTTCGGGATGCTCGTCGTGGGGTATTGGCTGTACGACCGCGGCATACGGATCGTTTCATTTCAGACCCTGTTCATCGCGGTCGTTTTGTTACTGGCGTTTTGGCCGAGGCTCTTTTTTGCGCTGGGATTCTGGTTTTCGGCATTGGGCGTGCTGTCGATTTTCGTCTTTCTCCGCCATTACGAACACTGGAAGGCGTGGCAGATTTTTTTGGCGTTGCACGTATGGTGCTATCTCGTACTGCTCCCCGTTTCACTCGCGGTTTTCGGGACGTTCGGTTGGGCCCACATCGCCTCGATTCCGCTGGCGCTGCTGTTCAATCTCTATTATCCGGTTGTAGCGGCGCTGCATCTCACCCCGTGGGCGTCGTGGTTTGACCCTTATCTGATCGCGCTGTTCGAATGGGGGGACGTACGGACGGTGTACGTTCCGATGTGGACGGGGATTGCTAGCGTCGTTCTCGCCCTTGCGGCAATGGTTCGAAAAGAGGCGTTTTGGGCGTTAGGGGCGATGGGCGGTGCGGTGTTTGGCGGCGCGGTTTATCAGATAGCATAGTTTCATCCCGTAGATGACGATGATCCACGAGACGTAGATCCACAGGAAGAAAAAGATAAGCGAGGAAAACGAACCGTACATCGTTGCGTACGTATGGTTCATAAAAACGTACTGCACAAAACTGTTTTTGGCGATTCCCCAGACAAGGGCGACAATGAACGAGCTGAACGCCGCCGCTTTCGTGGAGACTTCGGCGTTGATGGCGATTTTGTAGATGATGAAAAAAATCCCCCACAACAGCAGGAAAGGGAAAACCGACAATACGGTGGCGATCCATTCGCTGCCAAAAGAGGTCTGAATGTACGAACGCAGGCTCATCGACGTGATCAGGACGATCGGGGTAAGGGTGATGAGGGTCCAGTAGGTGGTGAGCGCATCCCAGAATCGGCGGGGAGGGGCTTTGAAAATCTTTTCGGCGATGTTTTCGAAGTTCTGAAAAAACAGCATCGACGAGACGACCATCGTCGTAAACCCGATGATCCCCAGCTGAACCGAGTTCTGGAAGAACGATTCAAGATACCCCGCAATCGCCGCGGTATGGACCGGCATGATGTTTTCGAAAATGAAAATCTGGATTTTGGCGTATTGCTCTTCGAAAACGGGGACGTTGGCGATGAGGCTCAGCGAAATGATCAACAGCGGGACGACCGTAAAAATCGTGTAGAAACTGAGGCTGGAGGCGTATACCGTGATGTCACGGTCGAAGAGCATAAGAAAAAAAAGCCGCGTTCGCCGCCATGCCATTCGGTAATCCATCCGTTATTCGAGTCCCATCTTGGCGGGGTTGAGAATGTTGTTGGGATCGAAAGCGCGCTTGATCGACTGGAACAGGGCCATCTCTTCGGGGGTGAAAGCCATGTGCATGTAAGGGGCTTTGGCCAGTCCGATGCCGTGCTCGCCGCTGAGCGTCCCTCCCAGGTCGACCGTCGCCTGGAACACCTCTTCGATGGCTTTGTAGCCGATTTTGACCTGTTCGGGGTCTTTGCCGTCAACCATGACGTTCGTATGGACGTTACCGTCCCCAGTATGGCCGAAGCAGGGGATCTTGATGCCGTATTTGTCGGCGATGGCGTAGAATTTCTCCAGTAGCTCGGGGAGCGCGGAGCGGGGAACGGTGACATCCTCGTTGAGTTTTTTGCTTCCGTAGACCGAAAGCGACTGGCTCGCGTTACGGCGGGCAAACCACAAATCCGAAGCCTCCTGCTGGTTTTTGGCGATCCGAAAGTCGCTGCATCCGTTTTCACGGAATACCCGTTCGATCACGTCCAGCTGGAAGTCAAGATCCTCTTCGAGATTGCCGTCGACGTCGGTGACGAGGATGGCTCCCGCCTCGACCGGAAGGCCTTTGGAGTATACCTGCTCCACCGCGCGGATGGTGAGATTGTCCAGAAACTCCATCGCCACGGGGGTAACTCCACTGGCCATCGTTTTGTAAACTGCTTCCATTGCGTCTTTGACGGTGGGGAAGATGCCCATCGCGGTTTTGGTCATTTTGGGTTTGGAGAGGAGTTTGAGGGTCACTTCGGTGGTGACCGCCAACGTCCCTTCCGAAGCGATCAGGATTCCTGCGATATTGTATCCCGCGACGTCTTTGATCGTCCGTTTGCCCGCTTTGATGACGTCCCCGTTGGGAAGGACCGCACGGATCGCCATGACGTAGTCTTTGGTGATGCCGTACTTGGCGGCGCGCATGCCCCCCGCGTTTTCGTTGACGTTCCCCCCGATCGTCGAATACTCCTGGCTGGCGGGATCGGGCGGATAAAACAGCCCCACTTCCTCGACGGCGCGCTGGAGGTCTTTGTTGATGACCCCCGGCTGAACGACGGCAACCATGTTTTGCATGTCGATTTCGAGGATTTTGTTCATGTGCTTTTCGAACGCTAGTACGATGCCGCCGTGCGCCGGAAGGGCGCCGCCGGTGAATCCGCTTCCCGCACCGCGCGGAACGATCACGATACGGTGTTCGTTGCAGTATTTTAAAATATCGCTGACGTCTTGTTCATGACGCGGGAAAAGGACGGCGTCGGGTTCGAACCGTTCGCGGGTCGCGTCGTAGCTGTAGGCGATAAGGTGGGCTTTGTCGGCGTAGACGTTCTCCTGCCCCAAAAGGCGGGTAAAAAATTCGATTGCGCTGGGTGAGAGCATCATTATTCCTTCAGGTCGAAATGGCGCAATAGTGCACTTTTATCGCTAAATTTCGCTTTGAACAACTCATATAGCTCACGATTCTTGGGATTGTTTAAAACGATCGCTTCGAGATAATGGGGTTCGTAACTCTCCATACGTGAGCTTCCCTCGCCGAACCATGCCGCCCGGATGGTCGGGACGCGGGTATAAAACGGTGTCATGCTTTTTTCCGATACCGACCGTGAAGGGGTGTTTTGAAGATAGGTGAAGCTTTTGCAGTCGAGCGTGAAGAGCGTTTCGGCGCTCTGAACGTAGAGCAGTCCGATCGAGTTGGCGGTGCAGTAGCGGTGAAAATCCTCGGTCGTGGGGGTAGGGT
Organism: Campylobacterota bacterium; assembly: GCA_040752835.1. Classification (NCBI taxonomy): domain Bacteria; kingdom Pseudomonadati; phylum Campylobacterota; species Campylobacterota bacterium. The sequence goes on from JBFMGG010000008.1 coordinate 58,544, forward strand.
GCCCTTCCCGGGAGAGATAGGCGGTAAAAATGTCGGGGTGTACCCATTCCACGCCGCTCATGCTTTTGGTGATCGCATCGTAGGTGTCGTCGTTGGGAGCGATGAGCATCGCCCGCGAATAGTCGTATCCCAGCACCGCCGCATCGTCGGCTCTGGGTTGCCAGTTTCCGCCGGGGAGCGAGTCTTGGTGGATGCCGTCGTATTCGCTCAGGCGCAGCAGCGCGCGGCCATTGGCGGGATTGCTCTCTTCGACGAGGGCATTGGCGATGATCGTGCTGTGCGCGGCGTCGAGATGGCGGACGATGAATCCGCTCATGCCGGGACGAAGCTCTTTGCCCATGACGGCCGCACGGTCGTTTTGTACGTCAATCAGCGGAGTGGAGATGGGGGAAGCGCCGAGGGCGCCGAATGTGACCAGTGAAATAAACCAGATGCGCATCATGGTAACCTTTTCGTAGAGTAAATAAGGGCGATTATAGCTTAACACGTCTTTGTAAATGGAATTTTTGCTATTATTTATTTCTTTTTTCTCCGCGCGACGGTGCGGGGAACGTAGATTGCCGAAGGATGAGAATGGGTCGTTTTTTCGCGTTGTTATTGTTGCCCATGCTCCTTTTCGGTGCCGTAGTCAAACCGTTCAAATGGAAAGACGGAGAGAGTTTTTTGAGTTTTCTGGAACGCAAAAAACTCCCTCTTTCGGTCTATTACAATATGGACAAGGAAGACCAGAAACTGACCGAGGACATCCCTTACAACGCCAACTGCCAGTTGCTCGTCGACCGCAAGAACATCATCCGTCAGATCCTGATCCCCGTCAATGACGAGCTGCAGCTGCAGATTTATTACGTGCCGAAAAAAGGGTACAAGATGAAGGTGATCCCGATTATCAGCGAAGAGTTCAAAGAGACCCTCTACCTCCCGCTGCAGACGATTCCTTATGACGATATCCTCAAAACGACCGGGTCGAAAAATCTCGCTTCGGTCTTCGTCAAAATGTTCAAAGGGCGGGTCGATTTCCGTAAAGGGATCAAAAAAGGAGATCCGATCGTGATGGTCTATACCCAGAAGTACCGTTTGGGCAAACCGTTCTCGATGCCCGAAGTCCACGGCGCGATGATTGAAGTCGGGGGAAAACGGTACGCCGTTTACCGCCACACCGACGGACGCTATTACGATGAAAAAGGGGCGCAGTACGAAAAATTCATTTTCAAACTTCCGATGCGCAATCCCCGGATTACGTCGCGTTTCACCAAAAGCCGTTTCCACCCCGTCCTGAAACGTTATCGCGCCCACCTCGGGGTCGATTTCGGAGCCCGCCCGGGTACGCCGATCCTCTCTACCGGGGACGGTCGGGTCAGTTTTGCGGGCTATTCGCGCGGCTACGGGAAAACGATCAAAATCCGTCATTCCAACGGCCTCACAAGCCTCTACGCCCACCAAAAATCGTTCAAGTCGGGGATCAAATCCGGGTCGAAGGTGAAACAGGGACAGATCATCGGCTACGTCGGCTCAACGGGACTTTCTTCGGGCCCTCACCTCCATTTTGGGATGTACCGGGGAAGTACCCCGATCGACCCGCTTACCGTCATGAAGAAAAAAACCGAAGGATTCAGTGGAAAAGAGGCCAAAGCGTTCAAGGCGATCCGGAACAAAATGGATCGGGAGTTCAAAGCCGCATTGACCAAAAAACCGGTTCGCAAACCCTATTTCGATTTTCACGAGACCTATTACGTAGACACCGAGACGCTCAAACCCAAACCGTTCTAAGCGAGGTTTTCCGATGATACAGGATATTACGGTACTGCCGTGCGAGAAATCCGATTACGTCAAGCCCAAACGGCTTTCCTATCGCCAGGACGGCACCGTCAAAACCTGGGACATGGTCGAGGTCCACGACAGCGTGGCGATCCTTTTGTTCCATGAAGAGCACGACTCCCTCATCGTCGTGCGTCAATTCCGTCCCCCCGTGTATCTCAAAAACCGCGACGGCTATACCTATGAATTGTGTGCCGGGATCGTGGACAAAGACAAACCGCTCCAAAAAATAGCCCACGAGGAGATCCTCGAAGAGTGCGGCTACGACGTTCCGCTTGAAGCGATCGAGAGGGTGACGTCGTTTTATACGGCGGTCGGCTTTGCCGGTTCGGTGCAGACCTTGTATTACGCCGTCGTGAACGATGGGATGAAGGTCAGTGAAGGAGGGGGAATCGAGGTCGAATCGATCGAAGTCGTCGAGATTCCGCTCTCCGAAGCCAAAGCGTTTGCGATGGATGAAACAAAGGCGAAGACGCCGGGACTGATGTTCGGTTTTTCGTGGTTTTTCGAGAAGAAGCGGTAGGATTCCCCGCCAGGGGGAAAGTCAGAATTTGTAGCTGAGGGTTGCGTAGAAGTTGCGTCCCGGTTCGTTGAGTACCAGGGGTTGCGCTCCTTCCATGATGGTGGTCAGGCCGATGTAGCTGTTGCTGACGGCATAGGTGCGGTCGAAAAAGTTGTTGATCCCCGCACTCAGGGAGAAGCCGTTGTTGAAATCGGTACCGTATTTGAGGTTCAGAATACCGTAACCGCCGATCGCCTGTTCGCCGTTGTTTTCGTCGTACGTCTGGTGTCTGGCGGCAATCCATTCGGCTTCGGCGTAGTGGCGTTCATCGTTGAATACCAGCGCTACACGCCCTTTGAGCGGCGGAATGTCGGCAAGGTCTTTGTCGGTTTGGGGCAGTGTGGCCAGAGCATCGAGCTGGTTGGTGTCTTTTTTGCTCCCACGCTGATAGGCGACGCCCGATTCGATGCTCCATTCCCGGTTAAGCGCATAGTCGGCACTGATGTCGCCACCGACGATGCGCGCGTCGATATTGGCGAACGATGTGGTTGAACCGGCCACTTTGTAAGCATAGATGTAATCTTTGAGATCGCTGTAGAACAGGGTCCCTTTGAGGTGAAGATTACCGAACGTGTGTTCTACCCCCGCATCGACTTCGCGGTTGATCGTTTCGTTGAGGTTGGTGTTCCCCATGTCTTTAAAATAGAGCTCGCGCGCATCGGGAACGCGGACCGATTGCCCGGCTCCGACGAAGAGGTTGCCGTTGGCGCTGTAGTGGTAGCGTCCCAGAAGGTTGGCGCTGATGTTGTCGTAATCACGGTCTTTGGCCGCAGCCATGAGGGCCTGATCGGCATCCACGCTCGTATCGTCGTAGCGTAGCCCCCCGCTCACGTCGAGTGCGCCGAACGTTTTGACCGCTTTGGCGTAAATACCGACGTTGTCGGTATCGGCATCGGGGATTTGAATCTGTGCGTAGGGGTTGACCCGTGTCCCTTTGGTCCCGTTCCAGTTGCGTGTCGAGAGGTCGATCCCGAGGGTGACGTCGGCTTCAGCCACGGAGGCGGTGTTTTCGGCACGTACCCCTTTGATCGTCGCATCGACCAGGGAAACCATTGTGGCCGCAGGGCTGGTCGCTCCGGCTCTGAAATCGGTTCCCATATCGTGTTTGACTTTGGAGTGGTACGCTTCGATAAGCAGCTCATCCGAATAGCTGCCAAGGCCGAAGATCTGGTATTTGGCTTTGAACATATCGGTATCGTCCATCAGCGCATCCATCGGATAGCGTGCATACAGGACGTTGTCCGCGCGGTCCCCGAAATAGCTGAGGGTGAGTTTCTGGTTGTCGCCGATGTTGCCGACGATTTTGGTCCAGAAATTCTGACGCTCATAGGCATCGTCGTTTTTGTGCGCGGCCGAGTAACGCTGTCCGGCGGTAGTGGCGCTGTCGGCCTGTTCCGCCATCGTTTTGCCGTCGCCGTCTTTGTACTGGCCGCTCGTTTCGCGGCTGTACCCGACCAGGGCCTGGACCGTATCGTTCCCCGCTTCGAGGGTGGCGCCGACTTTGCGGTAGTCAAAGCTGCCCAGCGTTGCGGAGACTTCCCCGTGTACCCCTTTGGAAGGGTCTTTGGTCACGACGTTGATCGCTCCGCCGAGGCTGCCGAACTGGGTGACGTCGAACGGCCCTTCCTTGACTTCGACCGATGCGATCTGGCTGGAAGAGACGTGCATTGCCGGCGGGTCCATCCGGTTGGGACAGGCGCCGCATACTTTGGCGTCGTCGATGGTGACGTTGAGGTTGTCGCGTTTAAAACCGCGCAGGACGATATCATTGCCGATGGCGCTGGTCCGGACGTGGGTGATTTCGGGGAGGGCCCCCGAGAGCATTTCCCCCAGATCGCTCTGGCGTGAAAACTTGACGATTTCATCGGCGCTGATACTCTGGGTATCACCTTTGGGCGCAGTCGCCTCGACGGTGATTTTCTGGATCGTGACGGGTTCGGTAGCCAGCGCAGCAACGGCCGCTACCGAAAGGAGGGTAAATTTCTTCATACGCTAAATCCTTCAGTAAATAGGAAGACAGTGTAGGAAAGAAGTGTTACATTAGTGTTAAATTGCTATACTTGCGGCCATGAAACCGACTTACAGACGTCTACTTTTTACCGTTTTACTCTTCGCCGCTTCGGGGTACTTCCTCTACACCGGCTTCAGCATCCTCTTTAAATAAGCAATTCGGTCGATGATTCCTCCCGCATCCGGAAGATGCGAGAAGCTTTAGGGGGGGGGGTAAAATCGGGTTGAGAAAAAGCGACAGGATCGCGTGAGCCCTCGGCTGACGAGCTCATTGCCGGCAAAGCCGGCAGTGTGAGCATCAAAAACGGAGTGAAACTTCTTCGGGAAACTGCATCGTGACGCAGTGGAGAGAGCCGTGCTGGCGGATCAGGATCGAACAGTCGATGGGGACGATGTCGCGCCCTTTGAATGCCTTGCGGCAGATTTCGACCGCTTCGGCGTCGTGCGGGTCGTTGTAGACCGGCAGCAGCACGGCATCGTTGATAATGAGAAAATTCGCATAGGTTGCCGGCAGCCGCTCGCCCTCGTAATAGGCGGGCGTACACATCGGCAGTGCGATCAGATTGAACGGTTCGCCGTCCAAATCCCGCAGCGCCTTTAACTCTTCTTCCATTTTTTTCAGCGCTTCGTAGTGCTCGTCTTCGGTGTCGCCGCATTGGACGTAGAGGATCGTATCGGTATCGATGAAGCGGGCGAGGGTATCGATGTGGCTGTCGGTGTCATCGCCTGCGAGGTAGCCGTGGTTCAGCCACAAAATCTGTTCAACACCGAACTCTTGCTTGAGGATCGCTTCGGTCTGCGTTTTGGAAAGATGGGCGTTGCGGTTGGGATTGAGGAGGCATTCGGAGGTGACCAGCAGCGATCCCGCGCCGTTGGATTCGACGCCGCCCCCTTCCAAAATCAGGTCGACCTTCTCCATCCGCGCGCCGTAAATCGGCGCAAGGGCCGCGCTCATCGCATTGTCGCGCGACGCGTCGAATTTCCCGCCCCACCCGGTGAAGGTGAAGTCGAGCAGCAGCGGCTCGTCTTCCTCCTCGTCGATGACGGTGAGCGCGCTGCAGTCGCGCGCCCAGGTATCGTCGCTTTGGTAGGGGACGAAAATAAGGTTGGTCTGATCGGGAAAATACCCTTTAACCGTTTCGACGTCGTCGCAGACGACGAGACAGGGCTCGTAGCGGGCAACCGCGTTGGCGATGTTGACGAACGTCTGACGTGCCTCTTCGAGATACGGCGCCCAGTCGCTTTGGGGATGGGGAAAAATGAGCTGGACAAAACTCTGGGGTTCGAATTCGGCCGGAAAATATCGCATTAAACTACCTTGATCTATAATTGCGCCATCTATCACCCGCAGGGATACCATGGGATACATTACGCTCAGCCGCGAGGCACTGATTCATAATCTTGACATTATCGCACAACAAGTTGGAGCCAAAGATAAAATCGCCGTCGTACTCAAAGACAACGCTTACGGACACGGTGCGGTCGCGGTTGCTGAAGCCGCCGCCGCGTACGGCGTCAACGATGCGGTCGTACGGACCGAAGCCGAGGCGTTGGAAATCGAACCGTTTTTCGAACGGATATTGATCCTTGCCGATACCGCAACCCGCCTGAACCCCAAATTCAGTTACGCACTCAATTCACTCGAAGAGATCGCACACTTCCTTCCCGGGACACGGGTTGAACTGAAAATCGACACGGGGATGCACCGCAACGGCATTGCCCCTTCCCAGCTTGCCGAAGCGTTTGAAAAAATGGCTCTCGGGAAGCTCGAATGCGTCGGGGTGATGAGCCATCTGCGCAGCGCGGAGACCCTCAGCAGCGAATGGTTCTGGCAGCGGCGAACGTTCGATTCGCTCAAAGAAACGGCGCGTACCCTGGCGGCTTCCTACGGATGGAGCCCCCGATTTCATCTCTCCAATTCGGCCGGGACGTTCCGAAGTTCTGAATGTACCGATGATATGGCGCGGGTAGGGATCGCCCTTTACGGATGCCTGGAAATGGACAAAGGACTCGAAACGCCGCCGCTCAAACCGGTTTTGTCGCTGTGGGGAAAACGGATCGCGACGCGCGTGCTCAAAAAAGGGGAGCGAATCGGTTATAACGGGATATATGAAGCCGCGACGGATGAAGTGGTATCGACGTACGATCTGGGATACGCCAACGGGCTTGACCGTCTGGCCTCGAACCGCTATACGACGCCGCAGGGGATCGCGCTGCGGGGACGCATTTCGATGGACAACGCAGTATTCGCCAGCGACGCCGAGGAGCTGCTGGTGTTTGACAACGCCAATGGCTATGCCCGCTCGGTGGGGACTATCGGATACGAAATCCTAGCCTGCCTCGACAAGAGTCTTGAACGCCGGTGGACTAAGTAGTCACCTTGATAATTGCTTCGGGGAAAATGGCTCCGTCAAGGCGGAGGTCGATCAGTTCTTCGAGCCTTTGGGGATCATCGATGTAGCCGAGTACTTTGGCGTCGAACAGGTAATGTTCGGCGACGCTCTGGATGGCCGATCCTGCTTTGGGATTGACGATGAGGTAGGAAGCCCGAAGGTTTTCGGCAATGACGGCATCGCCTTGATTGTCGACGAAAAGGGCGAAACGGACGCTGTTGTCTTTGAGATAGCGGATAATATCAAGATTTGCGGGGCTAAAAAAGAGTGCCACGACCGAATTGGCCGGGGTATGCCGGACCGCTTCAATCGATTCGATGTGGTAAAAACGCTCCGAAGGGACGTGCGGGTGACCGAAGAGTACCATCGTCAATCCTCCATACACTCTCGGGAGCAATAGTATTTGCCCTCTTTCATAAAGGCCTCTTTGACCTGGACATAGGTGTCGCATTTGGCGCACGGAACCATCGCTTCATCCTGCATTTTGTCTGCGGGAGGCGGGGTCAGGCTCTTTTTTTTGAAAAAGATGAAATAAACGGCGGCGATGACACCGACGAGCAGCAACAGTTTGAGCATATTTATCTCTTTATCAGCAGGTAGTGGCGGTTTTCCGCTTCGATGACCTTGTAATCAAGCGTTTCATCGACTTCATCATACACTCTTTCCCCTTTGTAAAAGAGCAAAAGGGTTCCCGGAACGCAAAACGGCTCGGAAAGCTTCATCAGCATTTTGGTATCGGTAACGGCGCGCGAGGTGACCAGATCGTACGGAGCGCTCGGCAGCTGTTCGGCCCGTAGCGCCTTGACCTCGACGTTGGAGAGGCCCAGATCGGCTTTGACGAACTGCAGAAAACTGGCCCGCTTGCTCAGCGGTTCGACGAGCGTGAACCGGGTGGCGGGGAGGGCGATAGCGAGCACCATTCCCGGAAAACCGGCCCCTGTTCCGATATCCATCGCAGTTTTAAGCGGGGGAAGAAAGGTGATCGGAAACAATGCGTCGACGATGAAGTCGTCGATCTGATCGGCCGATTTGGCCCCCGTGAGATTGTGGATTTTGTTCCATTTGGCCAGCAGCGCTTTGTACTGCTCGATTTTCTCGAAAAAGGATTCTTCGACCGGAATGGCGGCCCGTTCGATCAGGGTACGCAAACGGCTCAAAACAGATGCCCCATTTGTTCTTTTTTCACTTTCAGATACCCCTCGTTGTGGGGATTGGGATCAATGACGACGGGGATCCGTTGAACGATCTCGACGTCGAGATTTTCGACGACGGAAACCTTGGCGGGGTTATTGGTCAGCAGGCGGATTCTGGTCAGACCGAAATCGTGAAAGATTTCGCGGACGACGTCGTAGGTACGCTGGTCGGGCTCAAACCCCAGTTCCACGTTCGCCTCGATGGTGTTGCGCCCCTGGTCTTGCAGTGCGTAGGCGTTGACCTTGTTGAGCAGACCGATGTTGCGCCCTTCCTGGCGGTGGTAGATAACCAGCCCCCCCTCTGCGGCGATCATTTTGAGGGCAATGTGAAGCTGGTTGTTGCAATCGCATTTGATGCTTCCGAGCGTATCGCCCGTGAGGCACTCGGAGTGGATCCGCACGAGGGGGGCTTCTGAATTTTCGAACCCTTCGGTGAAAATGGCGAGGTGTTCTTGGATCCCCTCTTTGTAAACGCGGATTTTGAAGCGGCCGTATTTACTCGGCAGATTGGCGATCGATGATTTTTCAAATGTCGGTTGCATACTCATGGGGCAATTATAATTTCCTTTTCTTAATCTAAGTATCGATACACTTACCCACTTAGATTTACACTGGAGCATTTTTATGGAGCGTTTTCGCCGTACACGGCTTAATTCCCGCCTGCGGTCACTGGTCCGCGAAACCCATGTAAGCGTCGATGATTTCATCTATCCGCTGTTTGTCCGTCCGGGGGAAGGGATCAAAACCGAGGTTTCGTCGATGCCGGGCGTTTACCAGATGTCGCTGGACGAGATTTTAAAAGAGTGCGGGCTGCTGCAGTCGCTGGGAATTCACTCGATCATCCTCTTCGGGATTCCCGAGGTGAAAGATTCCGTCGGAAGCGACGCGCTGTGCGACCACGGGATTATCGCCACCGCCGTGCGCGCGATCAAAAAAGCGTATCCGAAGATGTTCGTCGTTACCGACCTGTGCTTTTGCGAATACACCGACCACGGCCACTGCGGGATTCTCGACCACGTTCACGAGACGGTGGATAACGACGCGACCCTCTCGATTTCGGGACAGCAGGCGCTGGTACACGCCCGCGCCGGGGCGGATATGATCGCCCCTTCGGGGATGATGGACGGCATCATCACCACTCTGCGCGACGCGCTGGATGATGGGGGGTATGTCAATCTTCCCATCATGAGCTATTCGACCAAGTTCGCCAGCGGCTATTACGGCCCTTTCCGCGACGTCGCCGAATCGACCCCCAGCTTCGGGGACCGTTCGACGTACCAGATGGATCCCGCCAACCGCCGCGAGGCGATCCGCGAAAGCCTCGCCGACGAAGCGCAGGGGGCCGATATCTTGATGGTCAAACCCGCCCTGGCCTATCTCGACGTCATCCGCGACATCCGCGAAGCCTCCTCGCTTCCGCTGGCGGTGTACAACGTCAGCGGCGAATACGCGATGCTCAAACACGCCGGCAACGCCGGACTGATCGATTATAACCGGGTCATGATGGAGACGATGGTCGGATTCAAACGTGCGGGGGCCGACATCATCATCAGCTACCATGCTAAAGAAGTCGCCACACTTTTGAGTTAATGTATTTTATTTATGATATGATTGTTTTTTGTATCGAAGGATAGACGTGAGACATTTTTTAACGCTAAAAGACTACACCAAAGAAGAGATCCTCGAGATTCTCGACCTGGGAGTACAGATTAAAAAAGAGGTGAAAGCCAGAAACTTCGTCCCCCGCCTCGCCAACCAGACGCTCGCCATGATCTTCGAAAAGAGTTCGACGCGTACCCGCGTGAGTTTTGAAGTCGGGATGTACCAGCTCGGCGGTCATGCGTTGTTTCTCTCCAACCGCGATATCCATCTCGGACGCGGCGAACCGGTCAAAGATACCGCCCGGGTCATCTCCTCGATGTGCGACATGGTGATGATCCGTACCTATGAACAAAGCAAGCTCGAAGAGTTTTCGCGCTATTCGAAAGTTCCCGTCATCAACGGCCTCAGCGACAGCTATCATCCGGTACAGCTCCTCGCCGATTACATGACGATGATGGAATGCGGAAAAGACAAAAATCCGATCGTCGCCTACGTCGGTGACGGCAACAACATGACCCACTCGTGGCTGATGCTCGCTTCCAAACTCGGGTTCGAACTCCGCGTCGCAACCCCCAAGGGGTACGAGTGCGATCCGGCCATCATCGCCGATGCGATGGAGTTTGCCAAACAAAGCGGGGCGAAAATTTCGATCAGCAACGATCCCAAAGAGGCGGTCAAAGGGGCTACCGTCGTGACGACGGATACATGGATCTCGATGGGTCAGGAAGAAGAAAAAGCCCAGAGGCTCCGCGCGTTCGAAGGCTACATTGTCGACGAGGCGCTGATGGGGCTTGCCGACAAAGAGGCGATTTTCCTCCACTGCCTTCCCGCCTACCGCGGGGTCGAAGTGAGCGAGAACGTCCTTGAAGGAGAACAGAGTCTTATCTTCGAAGAGGCGGAAAACCGTCTCCATGCGCAGAAAGGATTGATGGTCTGGCTCGATAAACATCGTTAAAGGGGATAATATGCGCTGGTTGCTTTGCGTAGCCGTAGCGGTCTTCACTCTTCAAGGTGCCCAGGCGGTAGCCGTGGGCGAGAAATTTAAAGATTCCGGTAAATGCAAAGCGTGTCACAGCCATATTGTCAAAGAGTGGGAAAGCTCCTGGCATGCCAAATCCCATTATGCCAACGACGAATACTTCCGAAAAACGATCGATTACGTCGCCCGCAAACAGAGCGGAAAATCGCTCAATTCGATCAAAATCGAATGCGCCGCATGTCACAATCCCCGTATATCCGTCACCTCCACCAATGCCGAATACGAGGCGATCGCTTCCCTGAACCTTGACCGAAATACGGCGGCCGCCTGTGCGACCCAAAGCGATGCGATCGCCGAGGGGATCAATTGCGTCGTCTGCCACAACATCGATCAGATCCATGATGCCCTTCCCGATACCAAGCGGGGAATCCACCGTGTGAGCTGGATGAAAAGCGGGACCATGAGCGGACCGTATGCCGACGCCAAATCCCCCTACCACCGCGTCGAGCACCGTGATTTCATGGACCGTAATCCCGATCGTCTGTGTTTTGTGTGCCATGCGAACGATACTTCCGAAGAGGGACATCGTTTTACCGACATGGAGTCGGAGTATAAAAAAGGGGACAAATTCTGCGTCGACTGCCATATGGGGCCGCGTAAAGAGGGGGTGGCCGCAACGTTGCGCGACGCGCAGGGCAAACCGCACAAACGGCAGATCCGTTCCCACGGATTCATCGGTGCCCATACCGAAACGATGTGGAAAGACGCACTTGCGGTGAGTCTCAAACGCGCTTCGGGCGGACTGGAAGTGACATTGAACAATCCCAACCCCCATCCGCTTCCCGGAGGGTTCGGCGCACGGGAAATTCTGATCGAAGTGGCGTATTTCCGAAAAGGCAAGGGGATGGGATCCCAAACCCGTTCGCTTACCTCCCGGTTCCTGAACAAGCGGGGCAAGCCGACCGTGCCGCATCTTGCGGCCAAAACGCTTGAAAACGTTTCCGTTCCGGCATACGGTTCAAAAAGCTTTACGTTCGGCATACTCAAGGGGGCGGATCAGGTGGCGGTAAGCGTTTCGTATCGGCTGGTGAATGAGGAGGTGCGAAAGATGCTGGGGCTTAAAGATCCGATCTGGTCGCGAAAAGCGGTGATTCAAAAAAAGGTGTTGAAGCTCTAAAAGGCGGAGCCGCCTTTTAGTTCATTTCGACTTTGATAATGAGATCGTTGCCCTCTTCGACAACGGAAAAGTTGTGTTTCTGGCAAAACGTTTCGTTCATTTCGGCGGCCCATTCGCGGGCTTCGATCATCGCGTCGTCTTTGTTGGTAAATGTTTTGCTGTTCTCCATGCCGCTGCGTTTGAAACAGCCGCACTCTTTTTCGACTTTCACGGTAAACATTAAAAAATTCTCCTTGCGTAGTGTTCTGATTTTTTGGAAGTATAGTTCGAAAAGATTATAAAAAATCGGACAAATTATAAACGATTCGAAACTAAAGGTTAACTTTAGCTTTTGTTAACACCGCTTTGTCAGGAGAACTTATGTTCTGATTAGGTACAATTCGCTCAAATTTTTGGGTACCTTTGCAAACCTTCACCGCGTGAAGTTTTTCCAAGGTACCTTCCATGGTAGAGATGAATCTCTGAAAATTTAGCGCCCCGCAGGGGCAATACAGCGCCGCAGCCGCACAGTGTAGCAACATGGGCTTTTGAAGAAATATTTTCGCCGAGGCGGAAACAGGGTTCTTCTGTATGAGGGCATGGCGTAAACAAAAGGCAGTATTATGAGTAACACAGTAAACAACACGGAAAATGTCCAGACATTCGACGATTTCGGTCTCCGTTCCGAAATCATGCAGAGTATCAAATATGCGGGATTTACCCAGCCAAGCCCCATCCAGTCGATGGTCATCCCGGTCATCATGGAAGGGCGCGACGTTGTCGGGCAGGCCCATACCGGTACAGGGAAAACGGCGGCTTTCGGCCTTCCTACCCTCAACAAAATGCATCTTAAAGGGGGGATCGAAACCCTTATCATCACCCCGACGCGCGAACTGGCCAACCAGGTCAGCGACGAGATCTACAAATTCGGACGTCACCTGGGCGTGCGCACTGTCACCATCTACGGCGGCAGTTCGTACAACCGCCAGATCGATCTGATCGAGCGCGGAGCGCAGGTTATCATCGCGACTCCGGGACGTCTTTTGGACATGCTCAGCCGCGACATGCTCAAAGGGTTTGCCCCCTCGACGGTTATTCTCGATGAAGCCGACGAAATGCTCGATATGGGCTTTTTGGACGATATCAACGAAATTTTCACCTTTTTGCCGACCGAGCGTCAGACGCTTCTTTTTTCGGCGACGATGCCGGCTCCGATCAAGCAGCTGGCCGAGCGTATCCTGGTGAACCCGTTTTTTGCCTCAATCACTAAAGAAGAGACGACCAATACCGACATTACGCAGCAGTATTACGTCATCGAAGAATCTGAGCGCGACGATGCGATTATCCGTTTGATGGATGCCGAAGACGCGCAAAAAACGGTTGTATTCTGCCGCACTAAAAAAGAGGTTGACCGCCTCAGCAATGTCCTCTCCGCAGTCGGGTATTCGGCCAAGGGGCTTCACGGCGATATGGAGCAGCGCCAGCGTGAAAGCGTCATCAAAGGGCTCAAAACCGATGCGGTTGACGTCCTGATCGCAACCGACGTGGCGGCGCGGGGTCTTCACATCGACGGCGTTACCCACGTTTTCAACTACCATATTCCCTTCGACCCTGAAAGTTACGTTCACCGTATCGGCCGGACGGGACGCGCGGGTAAAAAAGGGGTAGCCATCACTCTGGTAACCCCGCTTGAGTTTAAAGAGCTCCAGCGTATCCGGGCCAAAGTCGGTACAACGATGGAACACGCCTACATTCCGAGCAAACATGACGTCAAAGAAGCCCAGGTCAGCCGTCTTCTCTCCGAAATCGAGAAACAGCATATCTACGACGAAGCGCACAAAGTGCTCGATAAGCTCAAAGAAGATTATGATATGGAGCAGATCGCGTACAAGCTTATTTCGGTCCTCATGGAACAAAACAAAGTGCACGGCCCGAATCAGATCGGTATTGCGGCGGAGCGCTTGGAGAAAATTCTTCACAACCTTGAGCGTCGCGGCGGTGATCGCGGCGGAAACCGTCGCGGCGGCGGATTTAACCGCAACCGTAGCAATCATCGTAGCGGCGGATACCGCGGTGACCGTGATCGTGGCGACCGTGGTGATCGCGGCGGCGACAGAGGCGGCGAGCGCGGCGAACGTTCACGCAGCTTCGGCGGCGCCAACCGTTCAAACAAGCCTAAATATTAATCAGCGGCCCTACGGCCGGAGAACTCCTCTTTCAGACGCTCCAAAAACGGCTCCATCGGGGCCGGAAGCACAAATCCCTCTCTTTGTTTCACTCCCCACATCGGTTCGGGAAAATAATCGTCGTTCCGAAATCGGGCCATGATGTGCCAATGAACGCGCGGAAGCATGTTTCCGAACGACGCGATGTTGATTTTGTCGGGGATGAAATAGGCCAGCATCGCTTTTTCGATGCGGTCAAGGGCGTCCCATATCGCTTTTTTTTCCTCGGCGGTACATTCGGAAAACTCTTTACGCGGCGTTTGGGTGAAAATCTTGAGCCAGGGGACGGAACTTTCGTGAAGTTCGATGGAAATGAGCGAATCGGAGTAGAGCATCGGCGACCTTGAAATGAAGTCGCCTATTGTAGCAAAAGGGTTCTTATTTGCCCTTTCCGGCAAACGGGACGAGGGCGCTTCCCCATGTCAGACCGCCGCCGAAGGCATCGAGGAGCATCAGTTCGCCGTTTTGAAGGCGACCGGACTCGTAGATGTCGTTGATAGCCATCGGGATCGATGCGCCTGAGGTATTGCCGTATTTGGCAACGGTGAGGACGACCTGATCGTCGGAGAGTTCCAGCGCATCGCCGACGGCTTTGATGATACGGTAGTTGGCCTGATGGGGAACGAAATGTTTGATGGAGGACGATTCGATACCGTTTTGCTTGAGGATCTCAACAACGTCGCTGGTGAGGGTGCGGACGGCGACTTTAAAGGTTTCGTTCCCTTTCATTTTCATGAAGCATCCTGCCGCTTCGCGGTCAAGTTCGTCGTGCGCCGATCCGCTACCGCCGTTGGGAGTCATCAGAAGATCGGCATAATCGCCATCCGCGCCGGTATGGATGTCGATAATCGCTTCTTCCTTGTTGTCCGTTGCGCTGATTATGGCGGCTCCCGCACCGTCGCCGAACAGGATACAGGTCCCCCGGTCGGTATAGTCGGTGATGGCGCTCAGGCGCTCCGCACCGACGATAAGGACATTTTTCTTCATACCCGATTCAATGAATGCTTTGGCGACGGAAAGGGCGTAGACAAATCCGGTGCAGGCAGCGGAAATATCGAACGCGGTGACTTTCGCAAGTCCCAGTTTCGAAGTGATCAGGGTAGCGGTCGAGGGCATACAGAAATAATCGGGAGAGATCGTGGCGCACACAACCATGTCGATGGTGCTTTTATCGATGCCGGCACGCTCGATGGCCAGCTCGGCCGCTTTGACGCCCATGTCGCTGGTCGTTTCGCCTTCGGCGGCGATGTGACGTTCCTTGATCCCGGTCCGTTTGGTAATCCACTCGTCGGTGGTATCGACCATCGTCTCCAGATCGCTGTTGGTCAGGACTTTGGAGGGGACGTATGCTCCGATCGATCGAAATGCTGCGTACATGGGTTAACCTTTGAGAGGAATCGAAGTCAGCTTTTAAGCTCTTCGAGCCGTTTTTCGATATGTTCGTTGACGCCGGTGTTTACGTAACGGATCGCCTGAAATATTGCGTTTTTGATCGCTTTGGGATTGCTTTTGCCGTGGCTGACGATGGCGCACCCTTTGATACCGATCAGCGGGGCTCCGCCGATTTCGGCGTAGTCGATCTCTTTTTTAAGGAGCTTGAACACTTTACGCATCAAAAGCGCACCCGTGATCGCTACCGGCGATTTGCGGATGTACTCTTTGATAAAAAAGCTGATCGTAGAGGCAACCCCTTCGGAAGCTTTGAGGACGAGATTCCCGATAAAGCCGTCGCAGACGATGACGTCGCAGGAACCGTCGAAAATGTTGTTTCCTTCGACGTTGCCGATGAACCCTTTTTCGTTTTGAAGCATCCCGAAGGTCTCTTTGGTCACTTCGTTCCCTTTGGAACTCTCTTCGCCATTGGCGAGAAGGCCGACGCGCGGATGGGCGAGTCCAAGCATGTCCTGTGCGTAGTAATAGCCCATGATACCGAACTGGAAAAGGTGTTCGGCCTTGCAGTCGACGTTTGCTCCGACATCAAGCATGACACTGCGCTGGCCGTTTTTCGTCGGCATGAGCGTGACCAGTGCAGGGCGCAGGACGTGTTTGAGACGCCCCAGACGCAGGGTCGCCAGCGACATCGTCGCACCGCTGTGACCGGCGCTCACAACGCCGTCGGCTTTCCCCTCGCGTACCAGTTCGATCGCTTTGTAGATCGAGCTCTCTTTTCGTTTCAGCGCATCGGTGGCCGCATCGCTCATGTCGATGACATCGTCCGCTTCGACGATTAAAATTTTATCTTTATAGCCCTTGGGTAATAAAGATAAAATCTCATCTTTTTTCCCAACCAGAATGGGTTCAAACTTTTTCTCCTTGAGCGCTTCAAGGGTCCCTTTGACAATCGGTTCGGGACCGAAGTCCCCTCCCATTGCATCAATTGCAATTCTAATCATCGATTATTTGTACTCACCGGTTGTCGGGTTGACATAGTGAGGCAATTTGTAGGTGCCGTCTTTGTCTTTGACCGGACGTGCAAGAGTGATTTTGTAGTGAGTTCTGCGTTTCGCGGCGCGAGTGTGACTCACTCTTCTTTTAGGTACTGCCATCGTTAGTCCTTTCTGTTTGGATTAAATTTTTTGATGCGGGGCGCGTCAGAACTCTGCGTCCAACGTTTTGCCTTCGCAATTGGAACAGCAATAATAATCGCTGCGGATCAGTTCGATTTCCGAACGGAAGAGTTCGTCCATATCGATGGTCGCCGTATCGATTTCCACGACGTCGAACTCTTCCTCGTTTCCTTTGTAAATGCCATCGGAGAGGTAAAAACTCACCTCTTCGTTCAGAGGCGTTTCAATCGGCTCGGCGCAGATGTCGCACGGGATTGAAATACTCCCCGTAATTGTACCGTTTAATTGCGCAAGATTACTTTTTTTCAGGAATATTTCTCCTGAAAAACGGGCGTTGTCACGATTTAGCTCAAAATCGACAGGTACGGCGCCCAGGCGTCTAAACGGTATCAACATGGTTTAGCTGATTTCGCGGCCCGAGAAGAAAAACGCGATTTCGATCGCGGCGTTCTCAAGAGAATCGCTGCCGTGAACGGCATTGGCATCAATGTTTTCGGCGAAATCGGCGCGGATTGTACCGGGCGCGGCTTCTTTAGGGTTGGTAGCGCCCATGAGGTCACGGTTTTTGAGAACCGCGTTTTCTCCTTCGAGGACGGAAACGACTACCGGACCGCTGACCATGAAATCAACCAGGTCGTTGAAGAACGGGCGCGCTTTGTGAACGGCGTAGAACGCTTCGGCGTCCTGACGGCTCAACTGTACTTTTTTGGTGGCTGCAATCCGCAGTCCGTTGCTTTCGAAACGGTCCAAGATTTTACCGATGACACCTTTTGCAACGGCGTCAGGCTTGATGATTGACAACGTTTGTTCCATCAATGCTCCTGTTTTATGTGTAAAAAATAGAGTGGGATTATAGCGGAACAATAATTTAAGTAAGATTAAAGATGAAAGGAATGGGAAAAGGAGAAAGAGGGAAGGGTGAAACCTTCCCTCTTTTGTCGTATTAGTTGACGACGTTTGCTTTGTTCGCGCGCATTTCTGCGGTGATGTCGTCGCGGTGAGCAGGGCTCGCACCGATTTCGTCCCAAGTGATACAACCTTCAGTGGGGCAGGCAGTCGCACAGGCGGGTTCGTCGTGGTGACCTACACACTCGACACATTTGTCAGCGTATACGTAGTAGATGTCTTCACCCGTTGGGTTATCGTCCTCGTCTACGATCGCTTCTACCGGACACTCGTCGATGCAAGCGCCGCAGTTAATACAGGTATCATTAATGACTACTGCCATAGGATTCTCCTTGGTTGATTGTTATGGGGAAACTATAACAGAAGAATTTTAAACCCACCTAAAAAGAGGGGGGTTTAAAAAGGTTTGCAGAAAGAGTGTTACGGAGGGCCGTTTCAGAGCCCCAGATAGGAGCGGATGGCATCCACCTTGTCGGTTTTTTCCCATGTAAAATCGGGAAGTTCGCGTCCGAAATGGCCGTATGCGGCACTCTGGCGATAGATCGGGCGGAGCAGGTCGAGTGACTCTATGATGCCGCGCGGGGTTAGATCGAAAAGTTCGTTGACGCAGGCTTCGATGTTGCTCTCTTCGACTCTGGCCGTTCCGTGGGTGTTGACCATGACCGAGACGGGTTTGACGACGCCGATCGCGTAAGCGACCTGAATCGTCGCGCGGTCGCACGCCCCTGAAGCGACAAGGTTTTTGGCGACGTACCGGGCCGCATAGGCGGCCGAACGGTCCACCTTGGTCGGGTCTTTCCCGCTGAACGCGCCGCCGCCGTGGGGGCAGCTCCCGCCGTAGGTATCAACGATGATTTTGCGTCCCGTCAGCCCCGCATCCCCCTGCGGTCCGCCGATGACGAATTTGCCCGTCGGATTGATGTGGTAGACGATCTCGGGGGAGAGCAGCTCTTCGGGGATGACGTGTCGGATCACTTCGGATATGACGTCGGCGCGGAGTTTTTCCTGCGAAATTTCGGGGGCGTGCTGGGTCGATACGACCACCGTTTCAACGGCAACGGGCTTGTCGTCGACGTAGCGGACGCTTACCTGTGCCTTGCCGTCGGGGCGGAGGTAGGGGAGGATACCCTCCTTGCGAACTTTTGCCAGACGTTCTGTAATCCGGTGGGCGAGGTGGATCGGCAGCGGCATGAGGACGTCGGTCTCGCGGCACGCGTAGCCGAACATCAGCCCCTGGTCTCCCGCGCCGATCTCTCCGCTTTCCTGGTCGACCCCCTGGTTGATGTCGGGGGATTGTTCACCCACACCGTTCAAGACGGCGGCGGAACGGTAGTCGAAACCGTAGGTCGCATCGGTGTAGCCGATTTCACGGACGATTTGGCGGGCAATCTCCTGCATCGGGGCGTAGGCGGATGTTTTGAGTTCTCCGGCGATGACGCAAAAACCGTTGGAAACCAGCGTTTCGCACGCGACACGCGCTTTGGGGTCTTCGGCGATGATGTAATCGAGGATCGCGTCGCTGATTTGGTCGGCCATCTTGTCCGGATGCCCCTCGGTGACCGATTCGGAGGTAAAAATGTATTCTTTCGGCATAAAAAAAATCCTTGATGTCGTCAAAATATAAAGAAGGGGTAGATGGAGGCGATTATACCGAAACGGTTTTTAAAACAAAATCGCTTTCCCAGAAAAAATCGATCCAGTCGCGTGCTTCGTGGAGGGTGTAATCGGGACGGGCGGATGCGGTCGGTTTGTAGAACAGTGACGCGCTGCGAAATTCGATACCCGGATAGCGCCGGGAAAGCATCGGCAGGAGTGACGAGAGGGTCTGGCCGCTGTCGACGATGTCGTCCACGATCAAAACCCGGTGCGAATCGGAGAGATCGCAGAGGGTTTTGACCGTCACTTCCTCTCGGTGATGCGTACCGTCGTAGCTCTCGACGCGGATGCACTGGAGATTGCGGATGTCGAGCGCCATGGTCAGCGCGTGCCCCAGCGTCACGCCGCCGCGCGCGATCGCCAGGACCGTATCGGGACGAAACGCTCCCATCTGCGCGATCAGTGCGGGGACATCACGTTTGAAGTCTTCGTAGCTGTAGTAGATCATGGATGACATCATAGCATAAGGGGTTCTGCGCTATAATAAAAAACTTACAACTTTGCCAAAAGGTTTCCCTATTGAAAAAACTAGCCATTATCGGCCGTCCGAACGTCGGCAAAAGCTCGCTCTTCAACCGGCTCCTCAAACAGCGTGACGCCATCACATCCGAAATGGCCGGAACGACCCGCGACGTTAAAAAACGTCCCGCCGTCATTCTCGACAAAGAGGTCGAGATCCTGGATACCGGAGGACTCGACGAGGGGTGCGAACTCTACGAAAAAATCAAGGAAAAATCCCTTAAAGCCGCACATGAGGCCGACATTATCCTGTTCATGGTCGACGGTAAAAGCCTCCCCGAGGAAGAAGACAAAAAGCTGTTCTACGAACTCGAATCGATGGGTAAATCGGTCGCTCTCGTCGTCAACAAGATCGATAACGACAAGATGCAGGAGAAACTGTGGGAGTACTACGAATTCGGCACCGACCGGATTTTCGGGATCTCCGTCGCCCATAACCGCCACATCAACGCGCTTCTTGCGTGGATCGCCGCACAGCTTCCCGAAAGCGACATGATCGTGATTCCCTCCGCCGAACCCGACGAAATGGATGCGTTTGATGCGTTTGTCGACGGGTTTGAGGACGAGGATGAGGAATTCGATTACGAGGATGAGGACGAAGAGGACGAGGGCGACGAATCGGAAGTGTTCGTCATCGACGAACCGATGCGCGAAATCGACGATAGCGAACTCAACCGGATGAAAGTTGCGATCATCGGCCGCGTCAACGTCGGGAAAAGCTCCCTGCTCAACGCCCTGCTCGGAGAAGACCGTTCGGTTGTCAGCTCGGTTGCCGGGACGACGATCGACCCGATCGACGAAGAGATGGAATACGAAGGAAAAACGATTACGTTCGTCGATACCGCCGGTATCCGCAAGAGGGGAAAAATTCTGGGGATCGAGAAATATGCCCTGATGCGGACCGAAGAGATGCTCGATGCGGCTGATATTGCCTTGTTGGTGCTTGATGCCTCCGAGCCGTTCAAGGATCTGGATGAAAAGATCGCCGGTTTCGTCGACAAAAACCGGCTGGCATGTCTGATCGTTCTCAACAAGTGGGATCTCGCCCCCAAAGAGGACTACGACAAGATCATCGCCGAAGTCCGCGACCGTTTCAAGTTTCTCAGCTACGCCCCCATCATCACGATTTCGGCGTTGACCAAACAGCGGGTTCACAAGATTTTCGAGATGCTGCTGAAAATCAACGACAATTATTCGCAGCGCATTCCGACCGCCCGGATCAACGAAGTGCTCGAGATGGCGCAGCGCAAGCACCCGATCCCCAGCATCAACGGGCAGACGATCCGCCTTTACTACGGGACGCAGTACGATATCCGACCGCCGCGTATCGCGCTGGTGATGAACAAACCGCAGGGGCTCCATTTCAGCTACCGCCGCTATTTGACCAACCAGTTTCGTGAGTTGTTCGATTTTGAAGGGACGCCGGTGTTGTTTAAAGCGAAGGCGAAGAATCAGAAGCGCAGACCGAAGAATTGATACTCCACCTCGCAAGCGAGGTGGATTCTTCCTCCACAGCTCTTAGGCAGCTGTTTGATGGGAAGCATTGGAGCCGTGTATCCCACGGTCTCGTATGTTTTTGGCGGCATTGACATCTGCGTTGTCTTTATGGCCGCAAGCTTTACATACAAACTTCTCTTGTTTCAATCGATTCTCTTTGGAGACATGACCGCATACGTTGCACGTTTGGCTCGTATGCTGAGGATCGACCTTGATGAACCGTCCACCCCGTGCAATTACTTTGTATTCAAGCAGTTCGAAAAACAGCCCCCACGATTGTTGAGTGATCGATCGGTTTAATCCCTGTTTTTGTTTGACGTTCTTGCCGGGCTTCTCTTCCGTTCCCTTGGCCGATTTGGTCATGTTCTTGATTTTCAAATCCTCTACCACTACAATGCCTTGGTTCTCGGCGTATTGCAGTGAGAGTTTATGCAGAAAATCCTTACGCATATTCGCGATACGGAGATTCTGTTTGGCCAAACGTGATTTGGCTTTCGCACGGTTCTTTGAACCTTTGCTCTTGCGTGAAAGCTGCTGCGCTCTGAGGCGAAGTTTTGTAAGTTCACGTACAAGATCAAGAGGTTTGATCTGACCGCCGTTGCTGTCCGCCGCGACCAGTGATACACCTACGTCGATACCGATTGCTTCGGTTGAAGTGCATACCGGAAGGGTATTCACGCCATCATCAAGCAAGATGGCAGCGTGATAGAGATTGGCTTCGCGTGATACCGTGACAGTCTTGATCTTGCCGACGACATCCTCACGAAGACCTTTACATTTGACCCATCCCACTTTGGGAAGGTAGATCTTAGAGTTTTCAATTTTAACCCGCTGTGGGTATTGAATACTCTGGCAGCTGTGATGTTTGGATTTAAACTTTGGATATCCGCCACCTTTGAAAAAATGCTGATATGCTTTATCCATATTGGAGATCGATTGTTGCAGCACTTGGGAATCGGCTTTTTTAAGCCAAGCAGTTTTTTCTCTATCTTTGAGGGTTACGACCCGTTTTTGCAAGTCAAACTTCCCGACTTTAATGCCGAACTTGGTATAGGCAAACTTTCGCAAAGCGAGAGATCGGTTATACACATACCGTGCCGCATCTATCTGATCGGCGATGATGGAACATTGTTCGTTTGATGGATACAAACGGACTTTTACTGCTTTTAACATCGCCTCTCCTTTATATGGTTTGCATATTGATATTATGCCGATTGTAGGTTACATGTCAAGATATTAAAGGTGTGTATCCCATGGAAGTCCGGAAAAGCCGACACGCAACCCATCTTCTCCATGCTCATTTGGTGTTCGTTACGAAGTATCGGTACAAGGTTATCAAAGGGGACCATATCGAACACCTCAGAGAGGTATTCAAAGAGACGATGGAAGAGATGGGAGGAACGCTCGAAGAGTTTGACGGGGAAGACAATCACATTCACCTCCTTATCCTCTATCCTCCGAAGTGGTCGATTGCCGCCATCGTCAACAATCTCAAGGGAAGATCGAGCCGGCTGATTCGACGGGATATGCCTGACATCAAGAAACGGTATTGGGGGAAGTTGGCATTATGGAGTAGGAGTTACTTTGCGGGAAGTGTCGGCGGTGCGCCGCTCTCTATCGTGAAACAATACCTTGAAAAGGTTCTCGTCCCCGAAGGGGATATTCAGCAGCAAGATACTCCTGATTGATCGCTTATATCCACCCCATCGAATGAGGTGGCTTTACGCTCTAACTTCGGTAATTCAGATGCCCCTTGCCGTTCTGAAAAGCAAGGGGCTTGAAGAAAAGATTAAAACGGTTTGACGATCACGAGGGCGACGATGAGGATCAGCAGAATTGTCGGCACTTCGTTATACATCCGGAAAAACTTCCCGCTTTTGTAGGCGGTGTTCTCTTTGAGACGCAGGCGCATCCGTCCGAGCGAAAAGAAATAGGCGATGAGCAGTACCACAAGCACCGCTTTGGCGTGCATCCACCCCCCCATACCGAATACATTGACCCCGTACTGGCTCGTGGACATCGCGATCAACGCGATTCCCGAGAGAAACGTCGCCCAGAAAGCGGGGACGCCGATGTAGCGGTAGATTTTCATCTCCATCACTTCGACCACTTCGACGAAGCCGTTGTTGGTTCCGTTTTCGGCATGGTAGACAAACAGACGCGGCAGGTAAAAGAGTACCGCAAACCAGGAGACCATCGAGATGATGTGAAACCATAAAACCCAGTTGTACATGTGTGGTGTCCTCGAATAAAGAAAGTTAGGAAGGATAGCCAAAAATGGTTAACGACGCCTCTTAGAGATGGCGCCGTACCCATTGGATGATTTCAGCCGCGCTGCGGGCGCCGCTGAACTGGTCGACGATGCGGTTGTTTTTGAAAGCGATGACGGTAGGGATCGAGCGGATGCCGAAGCGGGCTCCCAGATGCTGCTGCTCTTCGGTGTTGATTTTGACAAACTGCGCTTTGAGTGCGAAGGCACGGGCCGCTTCTTCGAAAGAGGGGGCCATGCTCCGGCAGGGGCCGCACCACGGTGCCCAGAAATCGGCGACGATGAGCCGTTCGTCATTGATGAGGAGCCGATCGAAGGATGCCGCATCGACGCTGAGAGGTTTGGTGTCGAGCAACGACGCTTTGCAGTGCCCGCATGCGGCTTTCGCGTAACTCTCTTTAACGGGGATCGCGTTGACGCCCCCGCAATGGGGGCAAACCACATTGATCTTCGCCATCGGGATTACTCGGTTTCGGCCACTTCCATATCCCGGATGGAGGAAGTGTGATGGTCTTTGACTTTGTCGTGAAGGCGGCGGAGCGCTTTGTTGGCCCGCTCGATCGCCATATCGATCGCGGTATCGAGGTCTTCGTCCGTATCGCTGATCACGACGGGCTGCGCATGGGCGATGTGGATGTCGAACTCGACGCCGACCCCTTTTTTCTCTTTGGAGATCATCACGTTGACGGTCGTGATATCAAGATGATAGCGTTTGAAATTTTCAATGGCGGCGGCAATATGATCGTTCAGATGTTGGGTAAGTTTGATCTCTTTGGAGCGAATTTGTACGTTCATGGTCAATCCTTTTTTCGTTGAACTCCAAAAAATATAACATAGATAATCTTAAGACGAAGCTTAAGGCGTCGTTGGGTAAAATTGTCCCTATTCAAGGAGTTTTACGTGCGTGTTTTAACAGGTATCCAGCCCTCCGGTGATCTGCACATCGGAAATTATTTCGGCTCCATCAAGCCGATGGTCGAATCTCAAAAAGACAATGAGGTGTTTGCGTTCATCGCCAATTACCATGCAATGACGAGTCTGGGGGACGGAGAACGTCTGGCACGGCTGACGATGCAGGCGGCCACCGATTTCCTCGCACTGGGGATGGACCCGCAGAAAAGTACCTTCTGGGTCCAGTCGGATGTCAAAGAGGTCCTTGAACTCTATTGGGTTCTCTCCTCTTTCACTCCGATGGGACTGCTTGAGCGGGCTCACAGCTACAAGGACAAAGTCGCCAAAGGGATCGCGTCCAACCACAGCCTCTTTTCGTATCCCGTTTTGATGGCGGCCGATATTTTGCTGTTTAATTCGCAGGTGGTTCCGGTCGGGAAAGACCAGATCCAGCACGTCGAGATCGCCCGCGACATCGCGCTGAAATTCAACAACGAGTACGGCGAGATTTTCGTCCTTCCCGAATTCAAGGTGGACGAGAACGTTGCGACCGTTCCGGGTATCGACGGACAGAAGATGTCCAAAAGCTACGGTAATACCATCCCCATTTTCTCCGAAGAGAAAGTGCAGTCGAAGATCATCAAAAAGATCGTGACCGAACCCGTTCCGATGGAAGAGCCCAAAGAATTTGAAAACTGCAACGTCTACAATATTGCCAAACTCTTCCTCGACTACGAAGAACGTCTTGCCCTTCAAAACCGTTACAAAGCGGGGGGAGAGGGGCATGGCCACTTCAAACTCTACGCCCATGACGTCATCTGGGAGTATTTCCGTCCTTACCGTGAACGAAGGGCCTATTATGAGGCCCATCAGGACGAAGTGCGCGATATACTGAAAATGGGAGCGGCCAAAGCGAGCGCGGTCGCCGCCGAAACGATCGAAAAAATCCGTAGCGTTACGGGTATCCGTTATTAAAAGGAAAAAGCAATGAAAAATTATATTATCAAGCAAATCGCCGACTCGGCGGCGACCAAACAGGCGATTTTGGAAAACGATGAGCTGGTGGAGCGTTTGGTTTCGGTGGCTCAGGCCTGCGTCGACGTGTATAAAAACGGCAAAAAGATTCTGATCGCGGGCAACGGCGGTTCGGCCGCCGACGCGCAGCATTTTGCCGCCGAACTCGTCGGACGTTACGGTTTCGACCGCCCCTCGCTCCCCTCGATTGCCCTGACGACGGACAGTTCTAACCTTACCGCGATCGGAAACGATTACGGCTACGAGTACGTTTTCTCCCGTCAGCTTGAAGGGTTGGCCCAGGAGGGGGACCTTTTTATCGGGATTTCGACGTCGGGGAATTCCCAAAACGTCATCAACGCATTTGAATCGGCCAAACAACGCGGCGTAACCACCGTGGCGCTGGTCGGACGCGACGGCGGAAAAATGGCCGCGATGGCCGACTTCGCGATCGTGATCCCCTCCAACGCGACGCCGCGTATCCAGGAATCGCACCTGCTGATCGAGCACATGATTTGCGACATTATCGAAAAAGAGATGTTCGGCGGCGGAGTAGCGTAAGTGGTCAAAGCCCTTTTCCTCGATCGTGACGGCGTCGTCAACGTCGAAAAGAACTACCTTCATAAAATCGAGGATTTCGAACTGCTCGAAGGGATCGTCGAGGTGTGCCGCGCGTACCAGCAAAAGGGGTACCGGATCATCATCGTCACGAACCAATCGGGTATTGCGCGCGGTTATTACACCGACGAAGATTTTCATCGTCTCAGCGAGTGGATGAAAGGGCATTTTGCTTCTATGGGGGTCGATATCACCGATATTTTTTATTGCCCCCATCACGAGGAGATCAGCGGCCATTGTGATTGCCGCAAGCCGAGTCCGGGGATGTTTCTTGACGCACAGCGCCGATACGGTATCGATATGGCCGCTTCGGTGATGATCGGCGACAACGAACGTGATATCACGGCGGCAAAACGGGCGGGGGTGGGGACGAATATCCTCCTCTCCGAAACGGCGGAAAAATCCGAAGCGGATCGAATCATCCGCTCACTCAGGGAATTGCTGTGATAGCGATCTACAATACCGGCGGAACGTTCAACAAGCGCTATGATCCTCTCAAAGGGGAACTTTTCGTACCGCACGACAACACCGCGATCGAAGCGGTTGTAGCTACTTTTGCCGAAGCTGTGGAGATCAAAGGGGCGATTTATAAAGATTCGCTGGAGATGGACGATGCGGACCGCTCGCTGTTGTGCGAGCGGATCGCTTCGGATCAGGCCGATCGGATCGTTGTGGTCCACGGGACCGATACGATGGATCAAAGCGCCTCGGCTGTCGCAACGCTGAAGCTGGACAAAACGGTCGTTTTTACCGGAGCCATGGTCCCTTTTTGGATCGATACGATCGAAGCGACGGCAAACCTGGCGATGGCACTGGGCTATGCCCGCAATGCCGAGGCGGGGGTCTACATCGTGATGCAGGGGGTCTGCGGAACGTACGATACGGTCGTGAAAAATCGGGAAGTGGGGAAATTCGAACATGTCTAAAGTCAAATGCGACCACTGTCACCTGGAGTTTGGCGACAACGTGATGATCCATGACGGCGAATACCGTTTTTGTTGCAAGGGATGCCAGGGGATTTTCCATCTTCTCAAGGACGAAGGGCTGGACAGCTTTTACGCCAAAATGGGGGATACGACCCTCTCCCCCCCCACCGAGCAGTTCGAAGCCAGCACCAATTTCGACACCCCCGCATTCGCCGAGCGTTTCATCACGCGGACCAAAGAGGGGTTCAGCCAGGTATCGCTGATCATCGAGGGGATCCACTGCGCCGCGTGCGTCTGGCTCAACGAAAAAGCGCTCCACAAAATGGACGGGGTTGTTGAAGCCCACATCAACTATACCAACAATAAAGCCCGCATCACCTGGGACGCGGGGAGCGTTAAGCTCTCCTCGATCATCGACATGATCCGGGCGATCGGGTACAACGCGTTCCCTTACGATGCGACGCTGCAGGAAGAGCGCGCCAACAAGGAGCGCAAAGACTATTATCTCCGGATGGCGGTCGCGACGTTTGCGACGATGAATATGATGTGGGTCGCAATCGCCCAGTATGCAGGCTATTTTACCGGGATTACCCAGGAGATCAAAACCATCCTCAACGTTGCCGAGTGGTTTCTCGCGACCCCCGTGCTCTTTTACAGCGGATGGGTTTTTTACCGCGGCGCCTACTACGGGCTCAAAAACAAAGCGGTCAACATGGACCTGCTCGTCGTGACCGGATCGAGCCTGGCGTATCTGTATTCCATTTATATCACCCTTACCGAAAGCGGGGAAGCCTATTTCGATTCAGTATCGATGATTATCACGTTTGTCTTGTTCGGGAAATTTCTCGAAGTGCTGAGCCGTAAAAACGCCGCCGATACCCTCGACGTCATCGGCAGGCATATCCCGCGCGAAGTAAGCGTCGTGGAGGGGGACAGCGTCCGGGAGGTGAACGTCAATGAGGTCAAAATCGGCGACTTGATCCGGATCCGCACGGGAGAAAAAGCGGCGATTGACGGCGAGGTGGTTCACGGTGAGGGGAATTTCGACGAGAGCAGCCTGACCGGCGAATCCGATCCCGTGTTCAAGCGTCCGGGCTCCTCGATTATCAGCGGGACGACGAGCATCGATGCCCTCTTGACCTACCGCGCGACAAAAGATTTTGCCCATTCGACCCTCTCAAACCTGGTCAATCTCCTCGAAAACGCGATGAGCAACAAGCCGCGGATCGAGCAGCTCGCCAACCGTCTCTCCCAGCACTTTTCGTCGACGATATTGTTCTTGGCGATCGCTACGTTCTGGAGCTGGTATTTCTGGCCCCATACGTTCGACCGCGCATTGATGGTAGGGATCTCGGTTATTATCATCGCCTGCCCGTGCGCACTGGCACTGGCAACGCCCGTTGCAACCCTGGTGGGGCTTTCTTTGGGAGCGAAACGGGGGATTCTGTTCAAATCGGCTTCGATGATCGAAACGATGGCCCACGCCGATACGGTGGTCCTGGATAAAACCGGAACGATTACCCAGGGACGTCCCGAAGTCGTTTACGCGACCGTGCATGAGAGTTTTGAACGGTCGCTGCTGTATGCGCTGGTTTCGGCGTCCAAGCATCCCATCAGCCGGGGGATCGCCGAATACCTCGAGAGGACCGAAACCCTCGGCGCACTTCCCGCATTCGAAGAGATCCGCGAGATCCCCGCACGCGGGATCGTCGCGCGCAGCGGCGGGATGATGGTTGCCGGCGGGAATGCGCTGCTCATGAGCGAAGCGGGGATCGAAATCGATTCGCACAGCGATAAGAGCCTCTTTTACTACGCGGTGAACAACCGCCTCGTCGCCGTGTTCGAACTGCGCGATCTCCCGAAAGAAAGAGCGGCCGAATCGGTCGAATCACTCAAAAAAGCGGGACTTCGGGTAATCATGCTCACCGGAGACCACGAAGCCTCGGCGCGTCGGGTTGCGGCCGAAGTGGGGATCGATGAGGTGTATGCCCATTTGACCCCGCAGGAAAAAGCCGATTTTATCGCCCGTGAGCATGCAACAGGACACGTCGTCGTGATGGCCGGGGACGGCGTCAACGACCTGCTCGCGCTGGCCAATGCCGATATCGGGATCGCGATGGGCAGCGGCAGCGACATCGCGATCGAGGTGAGCGACGTCGTACTGCTGAACGATTCGCTCGCATCATTGGCCGAAGCACACGCGATCAGCCGTCGCACCTACCGGCTGATCAAACAAAACCTCGGGATTTCACTGGTGTACAATTCGATCACCATCCCGCTTGCGATGGCAGGGTACGTGATTCCCCTGATCGCGGCGATTTCAATGTCGTTTAGCTCGCTGCTCGTCGTCGGGAACTCGATGCGGGTACGATGGCTCTACAAATAGGAGATATTCATGGACAGTTGGGTTATAGCAATGATGCTCGGAGCATCGCTGGTATTGGGTGCCGTTGCGTTGGGGGCTTTTTTGTGGGGCATCAAAAACGGTCAGTTCGACGATGAGAAAAAGATGATGAACCAGGTTCTTTACGACGATGAGGGAGAACTCAACGATGCGGCCAATCAGCAGCGCAAACGCGAGGAACTGCAAAAGAAAGAGTATCGTCCCGAATAAAGAGCGTTCGGATCAAATGGCGAAAAAAGGTCGGATTTTACAAAAGGGGAAAAGAGAAGAAAGACTCACCGCCGGAGGCGGCGAGAGCGGAATTATTTGATTCCTGCGATGTAAGAAGCAAGCGCTTTGATGTCAGCATCGGACATAGAAGCAACTTGACCTTTCATCAGGGCACCCATACCGTTTTTGTTCAGAGTACCGGCTTTGTAACCGTGAAGAGATTTTTCGATAGCGGCAGCAGACTGACCTTTAACGATCGCAGATTTACCCAGAGCGGCTTTCTCGAAAGAAGCACCGTGACAGGCAGCACATTTACCGGCAAGAGCTTTACCGTCAGCAGCCATCAAAGACACACCGGCGAACAACATTGCAAGAGCAATTTTTTTCATTTCATTTCTCCATAAAAAATTTGAGCGCTATTATATTCCTATGAATCTTAAATCACTCTAACTATTTAAGCTTTAATGTAGAGTTTGTTACAATATGACACTACCTGAATTCTCAAGGATAAAGTATGCGCTACAGCGACGTCGATTTGAACCGAAAAACAATTTTGATTACAGGGGGGGCGGGATTTATCGGCTCGAACCTCGCGTTTTATTTCCAGGAACATTACCCCGATGCGCATGTGGTCGTCCTCGATCTTTTCCGCTCCAACCTCACTCTCTCCAACGGCAACCTGAAAAGCTTCGGCCATTTCAAAAACCTGCTCGGATTCCGGGGGGAAGTGATCAGCGGCGACATCAACGACAAAGTGTTGCTCGATACACTTAAAGAACAGTATCGCTTCGATTATATTTTTCACGAAGCGGCCATTTCCGATACGACGGCGCTCGAACAGGATCTGATGATCCAGACCAACGTCAACGCGTTCAAAGATCTCCTCGACATCGCCGTGGCGCATGGAGCCAATATGATCTATGCCTCTTCGGGCGCGACGTACGGGGATGCCCCCTCGCCGCAGCGGGTCGGACGGGAAGCGCCGCAGAACGTGTACGGATTCTCGAAACTGATGATGGATCATCTCGCCCGCCAGTATTCTCAAAAACACACCAACATCTCGATCGTTGGACTGCGCTATTTCAACGTGTACGGGCCCAGGGAGTTTTTCAAAAATAAAACGGCGTCGATGGTCGTGCAGTTCGGCCATCAGCTCCTCGCAGGGAAAAATCCCCGCCTGTTCGAAGGCTCGGACAAAATCGTCCGCGATTTCATTTACGTCGAGGACATCGTACAAGCGAATGTTTTGGCGATGCATCCCAAAGAGTCGGGGGTGTTCAATGTCGGTACCGGGAAAGCGCGGTCGTTCCAGTCGATCGTCGATATTCTCCAGCAGGAGCTGGGAACGGTGCTTCCGTGCGAATACATCCCCAATCCTTTCGTCGGGCGTTACCAGTTTCATACCGAAGCCGATATCCAAAGCACCCGCGACGTGCTGGGGTATGCTCCCCGTTATGAGCTCGAAGACGGGATCCGGGCTTACGTAGGTGAAATCAAACGTCTGTTCGAAGAGGAGGTTCGATGAACCGGCTGAAAAACGCTTCTCCCCGCATCCTGGCCATCGGGGATTTGATGATTGACCATTACCTGTGGGGAGGATGTGAGCGAATCTCTCCCGAAGCGCCGGTACAGGTTGTCGACATCGCGCGTGAAACGACGGTTCTCGGCGGGGCCGGAAACGTCATCAACAACTTGGTTGCCCTGGGGGCGCAGGTTCGCGTCGGCGGAGTGATCGGAGACGACGAAAACGGGGCGGAACTCAAATCGATGCTCCGCGCCATCAACGTCGATGGCGAAGGGCTGAGTCTTCAGGCGGGGCGCAAAACGTCGAAAAAAAGCCGTATCATCGCTTCGAACCAGCAGATCCTTCGCTATGACCGCGAATCCAAAGATCCGATCGCATCACAGAGCGAAGAGGCGTTGCTATCCTACGTCGCGCGTGTTATCGGCGAATGCGACATCGTGATCCTCTCCGATTACGGCAAAGGGGTCATCACCGAGCGGGTGGCGCAGGGGGTGATCGCATCGGCCAAAGCGTCGGGCAAAAAAGTGCTCGTCGATCCCAAGGGAAAAGATTATTCCAAATACCGGGGCGCCTATCTGCTCACCCCGAACCGTAAAGAGGCTTCGGAGGCGACGGGTATTTCGATCCGTGACGACGAATCGTTGCGCCGGGCGCTTCTCATGCTCAAAGAGACCTGCGACCTGGAGTGCTCGATGATCACCCTCTCCGAGGACGGGATCGCCGTTTATGATGAGAATATGCGCCGATTTCCGACGGTGGCCAAAGAGGTTTACGACGTAACGGGGGCGGGGGATACGGTGATCGCATCGCTTTCGTATGCCCTGGCGTGCGGTCTCTCCATCGATGAAGCGGCACCGTTTGCGAACCATGCGGCCGCGGTCGTCGTCGGTAAAATCGGTTCGGCTACGGTGACCCTCGATGAGATCGACGCGTACGAATCGAGTCTCCGCCAAAGCACTTCGGATGCCCATATCAAAACAGCCGGGGAGATCGCGCAGATCGCGGCTCGGCTTAAATCGGAAGGTAAAAAAGTCGTTTTCACCAACGGCTGCTTCGACATCCTTCACGTCGGCCACGTCAAATATCTGCAGGAAGCCAAAAGCTACGGGGACGTTTTGATCGTAGGGCTTAATTCGGACAGTTCGGTCCGTGCGCTCAAGGGCCCCAGCCGCCCGGTGAACGTCGAAGCCGACCGCGCCTACATTTTAGCGGCGCTCGAATCGGTCGATTATGTGGTTATGTTCAGCGACGAAACACCCTACGACCTGATCAAAAATGTTGCGCCTGATATCCTCGTCAAAGGGGGGGATTATGAGGGGAAAACGGTCGTCGGAGCCGAATTTGCCGGCGAGCTGCGGCTGGTGAATTTCGTCGACGGCAAAAGTACGACGGCGACCATCGAGAGAATCAACAAAGGATCAGCATGCTAAAAACGATTATGATGTTACTGGCGATGGGTGCGAGCGCGTTCGCGGCCCATCAGATCGAAGCAAACGTCAACAACCGCGACGTCGAAGGACAGATCCGCCTGGATATGGGACGGATGGGGAATGCGATGAGCAATACCTACATCGGGGCCCGTTTTCTCAACGGCGACAACAACAACAGCGAAACCGCCCGCGATCTCGATCCGCTGGCGGAGGTTTCATTTATGGTGGAACAGTATGTTCGCGGCGTTCCGGGATTGAAAGTGGGCCTTGGGATCAAAGGGGAATACACGCAGATTGACGGCAGACGATACGCGGCCATCCCGCTGGGGGTCGAAGCCGAGCTTCGGCTGCCGCTCAATACGCCGTTTCCGTTCTACCTGGGGGGAGCCCTTTATTATGCCCCTTCGGTACTGAGTTTCAAGGAAGGGGACGGATATCTCGAAACCCGCATCCATCTTGATGCCGCGGTGATCGACAACGGCCGCCTTGAAGTGGGGTACCGAAACATCGATACCGACCTTGAAAACCGCAACGTCACTTATAACGATTCGTGGTATTTCGGTCTTAGATTAGACTTTTAACCGCTTCGATCACTTCGGCGGCCGTGATACCCTTCATGCATTCGTGATGCCCCAGCGGGCATTCGCGCTTCATGCACGGCGCACACTCCATCTCGTGACGTACAATCACGCTTTTTTCATTTTTCCATTGCGATGTTTCAAGATGCCGGGTCGGGCCGAAGACGGCCACTGTCGGAACCTGGTAGGCCGCGGCGACGTGCATCGGTCCGCTGTCGTTGGTAATAAACAGATCCAACCCCCCGATCATGGCGCAAAGTTCGTTTACCGACGTTTTGCCCGCCAGGTTCGTGACGCTGATGCCGTCCAGGCGCGTTTCGATGTCCTCGGCCATCTGCGTTTCGTTCGGTCCGCCGAAGATCACGATGTCGTAGCGGTCGCTGAACGCTCTGGCGACGTCGGCGAATTTTTCGGGATACCACCGTTTGGCACTGCCATACGTCGCCCCGGGATTGATCCCCAGGGTCGCTCGGGCGTAACGATGCGCCCGAATGTGAAGTTGCAGCGGACCGGTTTCGAGGGGTTGCGGGCTCAGTGTTTGGGCGATGTCGAGGTATTGTTCGACAAGATGGGTGTTTGGGCGCGTTCTGATGGGATGCGACACCAGCGCGCGGGAATGCCAGCTCGAGCGGGCGGCGGTGATCGGGGTTCCGCTGAGGCGCAGCAGCAGCGAGGAGTGAAGTTGGTTGCGAAAGGTGATCGCCATATCGTGTGGTCCCAGAAGGCGGGCGAAACGGTATGTGTTGAGAAAGCGGTTCCCCCCTTTTTTCGTTTCGTCGACGTAGGCCCGTGTGCATTGCGGGTGGTGTTTGAGCGCTTCGAGGCTCACGTACGATCCGACCAGGGTCAGTTCCGCACTTGGATAAATCTTGCAGAGCGCTTCGATGGCGGGAGTGGCCATGAGCGCGTCGCCCAGCCAGTTGGGAAGGATAATCAGGAGTTTCATTCGTTTTCCAGCGGAGTGGTGTAGTAAATCGGCGATTCGCCCAGCAACAGTGTATCGGTATCCATGCTGATGCCGTCTCGGGTTGTGACGGTGACCGTTTGGGTGAGGGCTATTTCCATCGATCCTTCTTCCAGCCACTCGACATGGAGCACTCCTCGAAGTGTTTCGCACAGCAGGGTGTGCCGACCCCTTTTGACCCCGTAGCCGACGAACGAGGCATCCGCCATCTGAGAAAGCATCGTGCGATAGGCGTCAAATGCGCTTCGTTTGCGAATCCCATCCCGGTTGTCGATAAGGCCGTAACCCGGAGCGACCAGCTGGTGCCAGAACACGGAATTCACGCTTTGCGAAGCGAAGGCGAGGAGATGGTAACGGACCATATACGACGCGTAGGACTCTTCGTCGACGCACTCGGTTTCACTGGTAGGAGCATAAGGAGCCGTCCCCGTGATGGGCCAGTTCGTTTCGGTGATGACGATTTCTCCGTCGCATTTGGGGCTAAGACGCGCAAGTGACGCCAAGAGGCGGATCTTTTCGATGAGGTTGAACCCCATTTGGGTGTTTTCGGGGGCGCCCCGGCGGTCCACATAGAGGAGGCTTCCTACCGCATCGTAACGGATGTTTTTGAAATTGAAAAGGGTATGGGCGCTATAGTGGTATTCGAAATCGATGACGTTCGAGCCGATCAGTTTGAGATGGGGAAAACAGGTTTTTTTGAGATCGAAAGCGATGCCGTAGAAGTCTAGATACTCGTTGACGCTGAAAAACCCCCATTTCGCGCGGTTGATCGTGCTGCCGATCACGTAGGTGTCGCAGATTCCCGAGAGGGCGGTAAAAATCGCCTTGAAATGTTCGCGGGTCATGGGGAGGTCGGTGATGTGCTCGCGGTCTTGCAATAGGGCGATCGTTACCGTGCACCCCTCGAAGCTCCGGACAAACGCGACGTATTCGTCGAGTCTGTCGATTTCCCACAGAGGGATCCGGATCAGAAGGTTTTTTACGCCGAGTTCGCGGACGAGCCCGGGCGAGAGGGAAGGCTCTTTGTCGAGGTTGACCCCCATTCCGAAAAAGCGGTCGCCGTCGATGCGGCGGTGGGGGAGATAGGGGATGGTCAAAACCGAGAAAGGAAGGGTCACCGCCGCGATCAGGAATGTTTTGATCAGGGATGGGAGGGCCGAGAGGCGCATTTTACGCTTGAGCTTCTTATCGCGGATAATGGCGGGCTGGTCGGAATAATAGTCCCATGCAAACGGTGTTTTCATGGCCGTATTGTATCCTCTTCTTACCTTGGATCGGCTGATACTCTACCTTGGAAGCAAGGTGGATTCTTCCTCCACAGCGCTTAAGCAGCTGTTTGATGGGAAGCATTAGAGCCGTGTATCCCACGGTCTCGTATGTTTTTAGCGGCATTGACATCTGCGTTGTCTTTGTGTCCGCACGCTTTACACACAAATTTTTTTTGCGTTTTACGATTCTTTTTCGAAATGTGACCGCATGCATTACACGTCTGGCTTGTATATTCGGGAGTAACCTTCACAAGCCGACCACCGCGTCGGGCAGTCTTGTATGCCAGCATCTCGAAGAACATACCCCATCCATTTTTCAGTATGGATCGGTTCAAACCGGACTTCGCTCTGACATTCTTCCCCGGCTTTTCTTTGGTTCCTTTCGCAGATTTTGTCATGTTTTTCACATTTAATTCCTCAACGACGACCACTTGGTTTTCGCTATATCGTGCTGAGAGCTTGTGAAGGAAATCCTTGCGTATGTTGGCGATACGAAAGTTCTGTTTTGCAAGACGCATCTTCGCCTTAAGGTGGTTATTCGAGCCTTTTTGTTTTCGGGAGAGCTGTTGGTGGCGCTTGCGCAGCTTTACCAACTCCCGTTCAAAGTCGAGTGGAGTGACGAGGTTTCCATTCGAATCTGCAACAACCGCTGCGACACCCATGTCAAGTCCGATAGTCTGCGCGTTGTGAGATGGCGTAAAGGCTTCGATACCGTCCTCGGTTAGGATTGCAGCGTGATATTGACAAGCTTCCATCGAGACCGTGACGGTCTTGATCTTCCCAGAATTCACCGCTCTTAAACCTTTGGCTTTTACCCACCCGACTTTTGGAAGGTAGACTTTCCCGTTATCGATCTTAACCCGTTGAGGGTACTGGTAACTTTGACGGGAATGGTGTTTAGATTTAAAGTGAGGGAATCCGGGCGTTTCACCTTGCTTGATGCGGCGGAAGAAATGTTTATACGCTTCGTCCATGTGGCGAATACTTTGCTGTAATGCCTGCGAATCCGCATTCTTGAGCCACGGGTGGCGTTCTTTCAAAATGGCAATCCGTTTATCAAGAATGTTTTTAGAGATTGTTACACCCCACTTTTTATAAGCGTACTTGCGAAGCGCGAGGGAACGGTTATAGATGTATCGACACGCACCGAACTGGAAGGCAATAATCTCTTCTTGTGCACTAGTCGGGTAGAGTCGGACTTTCACAGTTTTGAGCATCGCTTTCACTTTGTAACGGTGTGTATTGTATGGTACTGAAATATCGACTAATGCTGGGAATAATATGTTGATATGACATGCATAGGATTGGAATTTAAAAAGTCATTATCCGTCCACTCATTATTTATGAGCTGATACGCATCCCTTAAAGAGAGGTAGCTTTTCGCTTGCGTTTGGTAAAATGGCATAAAACACATATAAAGGCGAAGCGATGAACATACTGGTGGTGCGTAATGACAAACTCGGGGATTTCATCACCGCTTTGCCGACGCTGTACGTTCTAAAACGCCATGACCCTTGCAACCGCATCGTCGCTCTTGTCGCCCCGCTCAACCGCTCGCTGGCTGAATCGTGCGATTTTATCGACGAGGTGATCGTCGACGGCGGAGGGGACATTCTTGAGCTCGCTTTCAAAATCCGCGAGGCGAAAATCGACGCGTCAATTACCCTGTTTTCCAATACCCGCGTCGCGATCGCCCAGTTCCTGGCGCGGATACCCATCCGGATCGCCCCGGCGACGAAGATCGCCCAGATTTTTTACAACCGTCGCATCCAACAGCGCCGAAGCCGGGTGGAGATGGCCGAATTCGAATACAATCTGCAGCTAGCGCGCGCGCTGTTTGCGCAGATCGACCTTGATTTCCCCAAACCGCTGCTGCGTTTTGATGATACCGCTTATCGGGTTTTTTGCGCCGAGTACGGCATCACCCGTCCCGTCGTGGCGTTTCACCCTGGATTCGGAGGGTCTTCGGATGCAAACTGGACACTGGGCGAATACGTCGAACTCGTACGGATCGCCGAAGCATGCGGGGCGGTGGACGTTGTGATGACGTTCGGCCCCGACGAGGAAGCGCTTTGCGAGGAAGCCGCGGCGTTACTGGGCACACAGAGCCGTACGCATCTGTACCGTTCGCGCGGAAGCGTCGTCGATTTTGCACATGTATTAAGCAGTTTTAAACTGTTTATAAGTACATCGACCGGGACCTATCACCTCGCGAGCGCGTGCGGTTGCGAGACGTTTACTTTTTTCGCCGATACGCTCTTTGCTTCGGCTTCGCGCTGG
Source organism: Campylobacterota bacterium (assembly GCA_040752835.1). NCBI lineage: Bacteria > Pseudomonadati > Campylobacterota > Campylobacterota bacterium. Next base: position 96,001 of record JBFMGG010000008.1, read on the forward strand.
AAAAGTATCGGGGATGAAGCCGGGCAGCACCATTACATGATTCCTCAGAACCCGCAAGGCAGAGAAGCGATGTTCGAGAGGGTCAAGCGGGAGTTGAAAAGTCGCCTCGAAGCAGGGCTTTGATCCGTTTTTTGAAGTTTTTGGAACGTTTGTTGGCATTGTTGTGCCGTTGCATCTCCGAAACGATCAGCGCTTCGTCCATCCCGCACAGCCGTGCGTATTCGCGCCCCATGATCTCTAAATCCGCATCGGATGCCCACAGTTTGTTGAAATTTTCGCACCCTTCCAGCGGAGCGATCGAATCACGAAACTCCATCCGGTTGATATCGACGATGGCAAACGCATACCCTTCTACGGTCCGTTTGACGAGAATGTTTCCGGGCGAGTAATCGAGGTGCCATACCCCTTTGCGATGGAGGTCGCAGGTGTAGGCGGCGAATGCTCTAAAGATTTCTTCGCGCTCGTCTGTGGGCTCAAGCAGCGGGGTACGGATCGTGAAATCGTATTCAAAGCATTCCGCAATGAAATAGCTCTCTCCCAGCAGCCCCGATTCGAAAAATTCGATTAGCGCTACGGGCGCGGGCGTTGATATCGAAAGATCGATCAGTTTCAGGGCGTTATGGTAGGATTTGTACGCTTTGCTTTTGCGAAAAAAAGTATAGACGATCCGGTTGAACAGGTGGGGAACCTTGAACGATTTAACGACGGTTTTAAGGCCTCCGAGATCGATGGTTTTGAGTTCGTTGCGGGCTTTGTGGATCGTATGGGTATCGGCATGGAATATTTCGCGTATCGCTTCGAACGACGGTTTGAAAAATGCGTATTCGGATCGGTATTCGTAACGGGCGTGCATGGTTACCTTTTGCCTAAGTCATCGTGTGGTATGATACTTTATTATTGCTGAAAAGAGAGGTGCCATGCTGCGGGTCGTCATGTATCATCACATCAACAGCGACGACCTTCCTCTCTCGAATACCGATGCGATGATGGAAGCGCATCTGCGCCAGGTGGCCGAGCACTACACCTCCGTTTTCCCGGGGGAGGAAGCCGCCGACGCCATTTGTCTGACGTTCGACGACGCGTATTACGATTTTTACCATTATGTTTTCCCCCTCCTCAAACGTTACGGCCTCAAAGCGCTCCTTGCCGTGCCGGCCGCGTATATTCTCGATGATACCGCCGTCGCTCCCCACGAACGCCTTTCGCTCAAACACCGCGAGATTTACGAAGGGGAGAATTATCGCACCCACGCGCCGTTTTGCACCTATGCCGAACTGCGCGAAATGATCCGAAGCGGTCACGTTGCCGTGGCCTCTCATTCGATGAATCACGTCAATCTGGCCGAGTCGGGAGTCGATCTTGGCGAAGAGATCGCAGCTTCCAAACGGCTCCTCGAAGAGAAACTGGGATGCCGGATCGATTCGTTCGTGCTGCCGTTTGGGAAATACAGTGACGCATCTGTTGATTTTGCTCGTGAATATTATCGGTATGTTTTCAGGATCGGCAACGCCTTCAACCCTTCGTGGGAAGGGATCGGCGGATTGATCTACCGTATCAAAGGGGACGGGCTGAGAAACCCCGGCGAGTTGTTTACACCGTGGAAACAACTCGGTTTTGGACTGAAAACACTTGTTAAAACGCTCAAAGGAGAGAGATGAACGTATCGGCGGTGATGATAGTCAAAAACGGGGTGCGGACCATCCGAAGGTCGCTTGAAAGCCTGCGCGAGTTCGACGATGTCGTCGTTTATGACAACGGTTCGACTGACGGGACGCAGAACATCGCGCGCGAGTTCCCTAACGTCCGTCTCATCGAAGGGGAATTCGACGGCTTTGGGACAACGAAAAACCGTGCCGCATCTTTTGCCCTTCACGAATGGATCCTCATCATCGACAGCGACGAAGTGGTCGACGAAGAACTCCTGCGTGCGCTTAAAACCAAGCCGCTCGATCCGCGAACGATCTACATCGTCAATTTCCTGGCCTATTACAAAGAGATCCAGATCCGCCACTGCGGTTGGAACAACCAGAAAATCCGCCGTCTCTACAACAAAAGCGTCACCCGTTTCAATGACAACGCGGTGCATGAGAACATTATCGACGAGGGGATGAAAAAAGAGAACATCGAGGGGAACATGAAGCACTACAGCTACATGAGCATCTCCGATTTCATCGTGAAAGTGGACCGCTATTCCACCCTTTTTGCGCAAGGTAACGTCGGCAAAAAATTTCCGACCCCAGCCAAGGCGTTTTTCAACGGCCTTTACTCATTTTTCCGCACCTATGTTCTCAAACGGGGATTCCTGGACGGGTATGCTGGGCTCATCATCGCTTTTTCGCACATGGCCACTAATTTTTACAAATACATGAAACTTTATGAAATTAATCAAAGAGATGAATAAATATGCAAGTTGAGCACTAGAAGTTTATAGATAGTTAAGCAGGGAAAAAAGTTATGAAAACAGTTTTTTTTAATTTCGAATATGATACGATAAAGCATTGGTAAATTAAATATTATCTGGATGGTATTGTATGAAAGTATTGTTATTGGCTGGTGGATATGGAACTCGGTTATCTGAAGAAACTGATATCCGTCCCAAACCAATGGTAGAAATTGGGGGGAAACCAATTCTTTGGCATATTATGAAAATATATAGCCATTATGGTTTTAATGATTTCGTAATTTTGCTAGGTTACAAAGGGTATTATATAAAAGAATATTTCGCCAATTATTTTTTGCATCAAAGCGATGTCACCATTGACATGCAAAATGGCAAGATGGAAATTTTAAATAATTCTAGTGAACCGTGGAAGGTCACCTTACTTGATACAGGCTTGGAAACAATGACCGGCGGACGTGTAAAGCGGGCAGAAGAGTTTATTGGAAATGAACCTTTTATGCTCACTTATGGCGATGGTGTGAGTGACATTGATATTAATAAATTAGTGACATTTCATAAATCGCACGGGAAAGCGATGACAATGTCTTCTACTCAGCCGGAAGGGCGTTTTGGTGCTTTAAACATTGAACCAAATGGTCAAGTGACTCATTTTTTGGAAAAGCCAAAAGGAGATGGTGGTTGGATCAATATTGGTTTTTTTGTTTGTGAACCAAAAGTTTTTGATTATATTTTAGAGGGAGATAGTACGGTATTCGAACAGGCTCCGCTTCAGACTTTGGCGCAAGAAGGTGAGATCATGACCTTTAAACATTACGGCTTTTGGAAGCCGATGGATAGTTTAAAAGATAAAACCGATTTGAATAAATTATGGGACACTAAAAAAGCTCCATGGAAAGTATGGTAATGCAAACTCTCTTTGGTGGAGTGTACAAAAATAAAACAGTTCTAGTGACTGGACATACGGGATTTAAAGGCTCATGGCTCGCTCTTTGGCTACATCAAATGGGAGCAAAAGTGATAGGTTATTCTCTTCCTCCGCCTAGTGAACCAAACCACTATTCACTTTTGAACCTTGACATCGTCTCTGTTATTGGAGACATTCGGGATTTGGGCACACTCAATCAGACGTTTGCTGAGTATCAGCCTGATATAGTTTTTCATCTTGCAGCTCAACCGTTGGTGCGTCTATCGTATGAAAATCCAATCGAGACTTATGAGACGAATGTTATTGGAACCCTCAAAGTCTTTGAAGCCTGTCGTGCACACAAGGTAAAAGCGATTGTTAATATAACCAGTGACAAAGCTTATGAAAATCGTGAATGGGTATGGGGATATCGCGAAAACGACCCAATGGGAGGATATGATCCCTACAGTTCTTCTAAAGGGTGTGCGGATCTGCTAGCCAATTCGTACAGGAACTCTTATTTTAATCCTACAGAATACAAAAAATCACACAATACTCTCTTAGGATCTTGCCGTGCAGGTAACGTAATCGGCGGCGGTGATTGGGCGAAAGATCGTTTAATGACGGATATCATGCTTTCTGTATCGGAGGGGAAAAAAGTGAGTATCCGTAATCCGTATGCAACCCGTCCGTGGCAGCATGTCCTTGAGCCCCTCAGCGGATACCTTGCCATTGGACAGAAACTTCTGGAAGAAAAAGCAGGATTTGGAGACGCATGGAACTTCGGACCAAGCGACGAGGGGAGCATAACGGTCGAAGAGGTCGTGAACCACGTCAAAAAGCATTGGGACAAAATCGATTATGAAATCAATCGTGATCCCCACCAGCTGCATGAAGCGAATTTGTTAAAATTGGATTGTTCCAAAGCACATATTCTTCTCAAATGGAAGGACGTGTGGAACAGTGAAACGACTTTCGAAAAAACTGTACTTTGGTACAAGGGGTATTATGAAACCGGGACGGTTTCAACGGAACAAAATCTACAAGATTACATCAGTGATGCTAAAAAGAAAAAATTAGAATGGACGAGAGGATAAAATGGCCACCGCAGAACAACTTAAGCAAGAAATCCTGAATAAAACCAAAGAATATTATGAGTTAGTGCATAAACCGGTACAAGAGAAAGAATTCGTAGCGGGGAAAAGCCGTGTGAACTATGCAGGGCGTGTATTCGATGAACGTGAAATGGTCAATCTCGTCGATAGTTCGCTCGATTTTTGGCTGACATACGGCGATTATTCGAAACAATTTGAGAAAAAACTTGCAGATTATCTTGGTGTAAGATGGGCCTTTTTGGTAAACAGCGGCAGTTCAGCCAACCTGCTTGCATTTTATACATTGACTTCACCGTTACTCGGAGATCGACAGGTAAAACGGGGGGACGAAGTGATCACTGTTGCCGCAGGTTTTCCGACCACTGTCGCACCAGTCGTCCAGTACGGCGCTGTTCCTGTTTTTGTCGATATGGAGCTGACTCATTTCAATATTGATGTTAACGAATTAGAAAAAGCACTTAGCCCAAAAACCAAGGCGGTGATGATTGCACACACACTAGGCAACCCTTTTAATCTTCGTGCCGTCAAAGAGTTTTGCGATAACCATAACCTCTGGTTGATCGAGGATAACTGCGATGCTCTGGGCTCTACCTATGAAGGAAAACCGACAGGAACCTGGGGTGATATCGGAACCAGCAGTTTTTACCCTCCGCATCATATGACGATGGGAGAGGGGGGCGCGACTTATACGGATAACCCGTTGCTTAAAAAAATCATGCTCAGTATGCGTGATTGGGGACGTGACTGTTGGTGCGAAAGCGGTATAGACAACACCTGCGGATGCCGTTTCTCTCAAAGCTTCGGAACTTTGCCGAAAGGGTATGACCATAAATACGTTTACAGTCATTTTGGCTTTAATCTCAAAGTCTCCGATATGCAAGCAGCCGTGGGGTGCGCCCAGCTCGAAAAATTCCCTATGTTTGTTGAAAAGCGTAAAGAGAATTTTGCGAAACTGTACGAAGGGCTCAAGGATATCGATAGCCTGATCCTTAACGCGGCGACTCCAAAGAGTGATCCGAGCTGGTTCGGTTTTATGATTACCCTCAAAGAGGGCGTCGAATTCAGCCGTAATGAACTGGTCGAACACCTCGAAAACGCCAATATCCAAACCCGTAACCTTTTCGCGGGAAATATGCTTCGCCATCCAATGTTTGATAGTATGATAGAGGGGCATGATTATCGCGTTATCGGTGAACTTCCTAACACTGACAAGATCATGAATGACAGTTTCTGGATTGGACTGTATCCGGGAATGGGTGATGAGGCGATCGGATACATGGTTGCCAAGATTCGGGAGTTCGTTAAATGATGATACGGGTAGCCGATTACATTGCCAAATTTTTAGCCGAACATAACGATACGGCGAAAACCGTTTTTTTGGTTTCCGGCGGCGGAAACATGCACATGATCGACGGGATTGGTAAAAACAGCAATTTAACCTATGTGTGTAATCACCATGAGCAGGCATGTGCCATCGCTGCGGAGGGGTATGCTCGCGTCAGCAACAAAATCGGTGTTGCCGTGGTCACAACCGGTCCGGGGGGGACCAATGCCATTACGGGCGTTATGGGGGGATGGGTCGATTCGATCCCCATGCTCATCCTGTCTGGGCAGGTGAAGTTTGTGACGACGATTGCTTCCCAGCCGGAGCTCAATCTCCGTCAGATCGGCGATCAGGAGATCAATATCGTCGACATCGTCAAACCGATTACCAAATACGCCGTGATGGTGACCGATAAAAATAAAATCCGTGCCCATTTGGAAGAGGCGGTTTATGTGGCAAAACACGGTCGTCCCGGTCCCGTATGGATCGATGTGCCGCTCGATATCCAGGGAGCCATGGTCGAAGAAGATCAGCTCGTCGGTTTCACCCCTCCCGAAGAACCGGCTTATGATTGTAAGATCCCAGCGGTTATCGATGCATTGAAAAATGCACAACGTCCGGTCATCATTGCCGGGAACGGGATTGCACTGGCTGATGGCGTCGAAACATTTCGAAAACTGGCGGCTGTCCTCAATATCCCCGTTATCAGTACGTTTGCGCGTTATGATATTGTCAAAGATGATGATCCGTATTGTTTCGGAAGATCAGGTTCATTGGGGAATCGTGCCGGAAACTTTGTGGTTCAAAACAGCGATTTGATGATTGCAATCGGCGCAAGACTGAACATTCGCGTTGTCAGTTACAACTGGGAGTATTTCGCTCGCGAGGCGAAAAAGATCGTTGTCGATATCGACCCCGCCGAACTTAAAAAGCATACAGTGGAAATCGATATTCCAATCGAGTCGGATGCAAAAATATTCTGCGCCGAGCTTTTGACTGCACTTTCAACTTCAGAATTGCCTTCGTACAGTGCATGGATTGAACGATGCAAAGGGTACCGTAACGACTTCCCGACGATTACGCAGGAACGGCAGGCTGTCACGGAATGGGTCGACTCGTATAATTTTTACGATGTTTTTTCGAATGTGTCGCGTGACAATGATATCTTCGTCTTTGGAAACGGTACTGCGTGTGTCGCATCGTACCAGAGCCTTCGCCTGCGTAAAAATCAGAAGGTTGTCGTCAATTCGGGCTGTGCGTCAATGGGATATGATCTTCCCGCTGCCATCGGAGCGTGTTATGCAAACGACCGTAAAGACGTCATATGTGTGACCGGAGATGGCAGTCTTCAGATGAATATCCAGGAATTTCAAACGATCATTCATAATCAGCTTCCGATTAAATTATTTGTTCTCAACAACGACGGCTATATCTCTATCCGAAACACTCAGGGGGGGTTTTTCAAAGGGCACTATGTCGGTTCTACCCATGAGAGCGGAGTAAGCTGTCCCGATACGATCAAAATCGCACAGGCATACGGTTTCGCAACGTATAAAATCGACAATCAAAACGATCTTGCCAACGATATAACCAAAGTCCTTGCGATGAAAGGTCCCGTGGTGTGTGAAGTGATGCTCAGTCCGACCGAGAAGATGGAACCCAAACTCTCCTCCGAAGCAAAACCGGACGGCCGTATTGTTTCGAAGCCGCTGGAAGACATGTTTCCGTTTCTGGATCGGGAAACCTTTAAAGCCAACATGATTGTAAAGACGATTGATGAATAGGCAAACCGTTCTTATTACCGGGGCATCCAAGGGGATAGGCAAAGCGATTGCCGATCTATTAAGAGAACAAAATATTTATGAGCTCTTAACCCCTTCCCACCATGATCTTGATCTTTCAAACAGAGAGTCCATCAAAAATTATTGCGCGCGACACTCCAATATTGATATTTTGATTAATAATGCCGGAATCAATATTCTCGGAGCGGTGGATAGTATCGGCGATGGTGATATGGATACGATGTTAGGGACGAATTTAATGGGTCCGATTGCATTGATTCGAGAAGTAGTTCCTTCTATGAAAGCTGCCGGTTCAGGAAAAATAATCAATATCAGTTCGATTTGGGGAATACGGTCGAAAGAGAACCGGACATTGTACTCAGCAACGAAATTTGCCCTGAATGGGGTGACCAAAGCCTTGTCGCGAGAATTGGGAGCGCACAATATCCTTGTGAATTCTGTATGTCCCGGATATGTTAATACGGAGTTGACGCAGAAAAACGTTCCACCCGAAGAACAAAAGAAAATCCAAGCGACCATTCCTTTGGGGCGTTTCGCCGAGCCCGGAGAAATTGCGAAAACAGTCGCTTTTTTGATCTCTTCGGACAATACCTACATAACGGGTCAGACAATAATTATTGATGGAGGCTTCCTGGCATGACACAACTTCAGATCCATTCCAATCTCAGAGATTATACGGTCTCATTTGAAGACAATTTTGATTTTTTACAATCATTTGCAGAGATTCAACACAAGTGTGTCATGATTGATCGCAATGTCGCAGCACTGTATCGTGATCAGTTTGATGCAGTATTTAAACCCGATGAAGTGATTTTGTTTGATGCTGTCGAGGAGAACAAGACACTGGATTATGCGGGTGTATTGGTCGAAAAAATCATTGCACAGGCAGCGAAAAAGAATCTGACAATAATTTCAATCGGTGGCGGAATTACGCAGGACCTGACGGGTTTCATCGCTTCGACACTCTATCGCGGGGTCAACTGGATTTTTGTCCCGACTACGTTTTTGGCGCAGACAGACAGCTGTATCGGCAGCAAGACATCAATCAATTTTAAATCCTTTAAAAACCTGTTGGGAACATTTTACCCGCCGTCCAGAATTTACATAAATCCCGCTTTTTTACAGACACTGACTCCACTTGATTTCTACAGCGGAATCGGCGAAACGATCAAATTCCAGCTGATGAAAGAAGAAGAAAGCAAAAACTTTGACCGGATCATCGAAACAATCGAGAAAGCGAAGCAGGACCGTACCACATTGCTGCCGCTGATCGAAGACAACATGCGGGTGAAGCTCTCGTACATGGAAGGGGATGAATTCGATCAGGGACGGCGAAACCTGCTTAATTACGGTCACTGTCTTGGGCATGCACTGGAAACGGTGACCGATTATTATGTTCCGCACGGCATCGCCGTGACAGTGGGAATGGTTTTCGCCAATGCGGTTTCTCTGGGACGGGGATGGATGGATGAAGCGTTTTTCAATCATCTCAATGAGAAGTTATTTGTACCTAATATACCGTTGGTTCTTGAAGAGAGCCATTTCGACCGAGAGCGCTTGTTACAGGCGATAAAAAATGACAAAAAAAGGATCGGCAAAGCATTGACCGCCATCATTCCGGACCGTCATTTCGTCATGCAAAAAATGGATGATGTGAGCGAAGAAGAATTTGACGGTGCGTTGGATTTGACGAGAAAAATTTTAGTGGGGAGAACAAAATGAACAGTATCGAACGGGAGATGGTTGAGGTCTTGAAAACACTCCGGGAAGATTATGGGGTATTTGAGATCAAAGCAGAGTTTGAAGCTGAAGGAAGCCGCATCGAAGAGATGATGCGTCTGAAAGACATCACTTCAACGGTGGATTTGCCGATCATTCTCAAAATCGGTGGTGTAGAAGCAATCACGGACATTTACAATGGTCTTTCGATCGGGGTTAAGGGAATCATCGCTCCAATGGCAGAGACGGCATTTGCCGTGTCGAAATTTCTAAGTTCGATCGAAACCTTTGTTGCTGAAGACAACCGTGAGGATGTTGATTTCGCGATCAACGTCGAAACCAAAACGGCGTATGAGAATCTGGATGAGATTTTTGCCCTTGAAAAGCTTCCACTTTTGTACGGGGTTACAATCGGTCGAGTGGATATGGTCGGTTCGATGGGTTATGATCGCGGCAGTGTGGATGGAGAAGAGATTTCTGCGATGTGCCGGGCGATTTTTCAAAAAGCGCGTGAAAAGAATCTTAAAACGGGCCTTGGCGGAGCGATCTCTACCGGATCGATTCCGCTGATACGGTCCCTGGCCGATGATGGTTTGATCGATAAATATGAAACGCGCAAGGTGGTTTTTTCCGCGGATGCCATTCGTAAAGACCCGGAAGCAGGGATCCTGAAAGCGATTGAATTTGAACTCCTTTGGCTGAAGAGCAAGCGCCGCTACTATTCGCGCATCAAAGCAGAGGATGATCAGCGTATCGAAATGCTTGAAAAGCGGCTTGGGCAGCGATGAATATTTTCATCACCGGAGCGCATGGGTTTGTTGGCCGCAATTTAACGGAATATTTGACCCGGACAACAGATCATACGCTCTTTACGCCCAAAAGCAGTGAACTGGATCTGCAGAATGAGAATGCCGTCGATGACTATGTCGCCCGAAATAACATCGAAGTGATTATCCATGGAGCCAACCGTGGCGGTGGGCGGGATACGGCAGAAATGAATGATGTCGTCCATACCAATCTTCGGATGTTTTTCAATATTGCCAAACAGTCGTCGAAAGTGCAGAAAATCATCCATCTGGGCTCCGGCGCCGAATACGGCAAACACAAACCGATAGTCGATGCAGCAGAAGAAGATGCACTCGAAGCGCTACCCAGGGACGATTACGGTTTTTACAAATCGGTCTGCTCCCGATACATAGACCGATGCGATAACATTTACAACCTCCGGATTTTCGGTGCCTATGGAAAATACGAGAACTATCGGTTCAAATTTATCTCCAACGCGATCGTCAAAAATCTTTTGGGCCTTCCGATCGAGATTATGCAGAATGTCTTTTTTGATTACATCGATATCGACGATATGGTTCCTATGATTGCCTACTTTGTCGAAAATGACGGAAAACACCGTACCTATAACATCTCCAAAGGAGAAAAAGTCGACTTGGTCAGCCTGGCGGAGACGATCAATGCTGTAAGTGATTTTCGATCCGATATTATCGTAAAAAATCCGGGGCTGAATCTCGAATATACCTCATGTAATGACCGTGTCATGGGTGAGCACCCTTTTCATTTATCAACCCATCGTGAAACGATTACTCGTCTCATGGAGTATTATCGCACTGTGTTGCCGCAGATTGACGCGGATGAGATCCGGGGCGATGCACTGGCAAAAAAAATCGTTGTTGCAAAAGAGTCATGAAACAGTTTTTGATCAACCACGAACAAAAACTCCGTTACCTCATGATCGGAGGATGGAATACCGTTTTTGGATACGGGGTGTTTGCGGCATTGTATTTTTGGCTTGAGGGGGTGATCCACTATCTGATCATCCTGTCGATCAGTTACGTGGTCAGTATTACCAACGCGTATGTCGGATACAAATTGTTTGTTTTTAGAACGCGTGGCAATATCCTGCGGGAGTATTTTCGCTTTTACATCGTTTATGGGGCGTCGTTCATTTTTAATGTGCTGTCGCTTCCTGTATTTGTCGAGATGTTAGAGTTTAATATGTATGTGGCGCAGGCTATCGTGACGGTCATTACCATAGTAGGGAGCTATGTGCTCCATAAAAATTTTTCTTTTCGAGCTAAAACGTGAATTTTTTACGAAAAAATATCGGGCTGATATATATCTTTTTGCTTGCAATACAAGTAGTGCTTATTGCCTATTATGCTGTCAAATCATTTCAGTTGTCGGTGCCGAATTATTTTTATTTTGAAAGCGTTGCCCTGTATTTCAATGACCAAAAGCGTGTAGAACTTCTCTCGTACGTTATTGGCATCGTATTGCTTGGTGTATATTTTTTGGGAATTATGATATTGGAAAATATGGTCAGTTTAAAGGCCAAACGCTATTCCAAAACTGTCTTGTCCGGAGCATTGAATCCAAAAAACAAAAAACTAATGGGCATTACAGGCTTATTTCTTGTGGTATTGCCTTTGTTGATTCATTTTGTGGGTAAATCATTTTCAGGTAAATTAGTATTCCAGATGGTAGTTTTACTACTTGGTATAGCTTTACCGTTTTGGCACTACTTCGCACTCTATCATAAGCGGACAACAGTTGAATGGTTTTATAGCAAATTCAAAAACCATGCAAACAATGAACCGTTTTTTACAAAAAACTATTTTTTTGCGGCTGTTTTATTCGTTGCATTTTTGCAACTGCTGTATTTATTTTATGATCCGATCGCGAACCGCCCAAAAATTATCAATGAGTATTTCAATATCCCGGAATCCACCGTTTTAAAAGATGGAAAAAATTATGACAACACCGTCTACTGGCAGGCCAATTTTCCTTCAGCGATGACATTTAAAAATGACATTGGCACTGAGCAAAGTATTTCCAACTGTGTATTTAAAAGTCCAGAAGAGCTCGGTGTGCTTGAGCCGTCATTATTGGATGGCAACATATCCTATGATCAGCGCCATAATTTATTTTGCGTGAATGGATTACTGGATTTGAATGCTTTCGGTAGCGTACAGGATTCGCAGCTATATCACATTCTTCAGCGGGGACATTACAAAGCACGTGATCTTGAGATGTTGTCCCTCTCGGAGAACGACAAAGATTGGTTGTCTTACAACAAGTTTGAAATTCACTGGCAGATTTTGAGCCGATTTATGATTCACCATAACAGTTTTTTATTTATTCCGATCGCTGATTTTGCGCAGGATAAAAATATCAGCACGATTAATGCGCAATACGGTTTGGGAAGTGCATGGGTCTTTCATAAATTATTGGCCGCTTTAAATTCGATTTCTTTGGATGGATGGCTTAAAGTATCGTACCTGGTTTACTATGTTTATTTTGCAATTTTCATAGGGGTGGTTTTTGCAATTACCCGTAATATTGCATGGACAGCCATTATCTTTTTACTCTCGCTGAGTGTTATCAACTATCGCGGATACGATTTTTTACTGCTTCCTCCGGGAGAGTCTCCGTGGCGTCATTTTTTCGACATTCTTATTGTGTATCTCCTGTTCGCCTATGCTAACTACAAACGGATTATTTTTTATGCGGCTGCGCTGCTTTTCGGTCTTGGCTCAATTGTATTAAATCCTCAGATAGGGCTGATGATTTTCCTGGCTGCGCTTGTATCCGGGGTATTGTATGCTTATCGAGAACGATATCGGCTCAAGACTACCCTCATATTGTCCTTGATTGCTTTGCCGGTTGCGGGAACTATTTTTGTATTGACATCGAGTGCCAATGACCTGGCAAGCTATTACCTGGATGGGGTGATAGGTTTTCCGATCTCATTTTCCCAAATATTCAAAATTTTTCTCATGATTATCGTAGGTTATGTTGTTTTGTGGAAGATTTTAAAAGATCGGCTAACAACGAATTATGCGCATTTAGTATTTTTATTTTTATATGTTCAAGCACTACTTTTGTATGTTGTATGGCATTATAATACTGAAGGATTTAAGGCCAGAGCATTTATTTATATTTTAACAGCTGGTTTATTTGCATTTCATTTCCGCAGCATGATTAGTCAGCGCTATAAGAACTACATAGCTGGGGTAATTGTTGCTATCACTGTGACTGTTTATGTCGATAGTGTGTCGGATGTATTGAAAAGCAAACGGCAATATGAGAAAATTTTTGATCGGCATGTCACTTATGAATGGAATATGGATCGTGCTCATATCGTCTCGACGATGAATCCGGTTTACTTCCAAAACGGTGTCGATTTGATCCAAAAGTACAGTAAAGGTCAAAACGGGATTTACATTGTCTCTGAATACGATAACTTTTTGCCATTCTTGGCCCATAAATACAGCCTGATGCCGTTTTTTGATATGAAGTGGTATCTAATCACTCCGAAAGAATTAAATAAAAGCATACAAGTATTGCAAAAAAACAAACCGGAGTATCTGTTTGTCGATACGGGAATAGATCGAAATCTCAATAACGAGATTATCGATCCAAAATTTCCGGAAATTGGATATCTGAATCAAGAATCTATTTGGCGGGTACAACGACTCAAACTGATGAACCAGATTTTTCAGAGTGTTGCTGATGACTATGAATTGGTGGAGCAAGGGTATTTGATTTCAGTTTATAAGAGAAAAAAATGAAATTAAAAGTATGGGTCGTACTAATTTTTCTTTTGTTATCTATCAGTATATTTATTGATTGGAGCAGAGAAACAATTCAAGAGCAAACTATTTTAGTTAAAACATATACTAGTCATGTTCAATCTCCAATCCGGTATAACGTTTTAAAAGATGTAAATTCATCACTTGAGGTGAATATTCGAGGAAGTTTCAAACTTGATAAACTAAAAAATTATGAAAATATTTTTCAGACATCAGATATCAATCAAGGCTTTCGAATTGAAATTGATGAACTTGGTTCTATAACCTTAGTCTTTCCAACAAAGACCGGATTGCAGGGAATTCCAATGGGGCAGAATATTCAAGAGAATGTATGGCACGCTTTTGCTTTGTCTTTCAATAATGAAAAAATTTTGAGTATTTCAATGGATAATAAGCAGCTTTATAATCAATCACGTCCGGATATTGTCTCGGTAGTCGATAATATTGTTATAGGTGGAGGTTTTGATTCGACAAGACCATTTTTGGGTGAGATTAAAGACTTTAAGTTGGAATATAAAACTTATAAGGAATGGAAGTTTGCCCATTTTTACATAGGCTTGATTCAATTTTTACTTGTCATATCAATCATTTTGCTTTTAACGAACAATTTTATGCGCTCACCGCAGGGGAATTCGTATATCCAAAAGATGTTTTCAGACCGCACTGTTTTTCTGACCTTCTTGGGAATCGGAACACTTGCTCTGATTGGTATTAATGCATTGTATTGTAATTTGCTTGGGGCATTGGGATATACAGGGTTCGCTTATACAAACTTCCTATTCCCGCCAGAAGACCGCTTCGCGGATCTGATCAAAATTGCCCTCTCTTTTACCAAACCCCTCGCCGGCGTCATCGACACTGCAAAAATCAACACATGGCCCGAAATCTTCCAGAATTACTTCTATCATAACCCGTACGGGGGGGTGGAAGCATTACAACACGGCCAATTCAGTCATCTAGCCGGAACTCCGCTGGGAAAACTTTACGGAATGATGAACGGTTATATAGCCTTTACCCTGTCTCCCACATTGTTATACGGTCTCTATCTCACTCTCTATGCCTGCGCTATCGGATTTATGATTCATATGCTTAAGAACAAAAACAAGCGCGAGTGGATCTTTATCGTCTTGACAATACTTTCCTATCCCGGTTTAATTATCCTTTTCCGGGGGCACTTTTTTTCAGCCTTTGCCGTCATGATCCTTGCCACTGCTCTGATTGCTCTGATCAAAGACAAACAGCGCCTCAGCTGGATTGCTTTTGGCATCGCGATGAATATGCGGCCAAATTTCGTTTTTTTCGCTCCCTTGATTTATTCCGCATTCCGTTCACCCAAGCCGTTCTTGCTTTATTGCTTAAAATTGGCGATATGGAGTATTGCCCTTTTTCTAACCCTTTACTGGGCTGTACATACCCTATACCCCGATTATACGTTCGCCAGATCGGTTGAAGCGACACGGATTTACAATACCTTATATAATTACGGCAATCTTGGGCTCGCCTTTGGTTCTTCGTTCTACGGTGCCTTGTATGCGGCAGCCAAACTTTATGGCATCGATCCGCATAGAGTATCCATTGTCGGGCATCTGATTGCCGGAGTGAGTATCGTGTCGGTCGGTATCGGAATATTATTAAGAATTTTCAGTGCGACGGAAATCATTTTTTTGCTTGCCGCTCTTTATTCCTTGTTCACACCGGTCCTTGGGGATTATCAACTCATTCTTTTTATTCTGCCGATTATTGTTTTTCTCGTCGCAAAAGACGAATACCGTGACGATTCACCCAAACACATCTTTATTATCGCGCTAGCATCCATGCTTTTGCTTTCTCCGAAAAATTATGTTTACATTGAAAGTTTAGGCGCATACAGCCAGGTATTTATGAATCCGGCTATTTTAATGGCTGCATTATCATATCTCTTATGGCAACGGAGCACACTTATTAACGGACGAGTCAAACATGCAGTACCCTAAAATGATGACCCATCTCAAAGCGCTTGAGGCTGAATCCATCCATATCATCCGCGAAGTAGTCGCCGAATTTGAAAACCCCGCGATGCTTTACAGCATCGGAAAAGACTCCTCGGTGATGCTGCACCTGGCACAAAAAGCGTTTTACCCAGCTCCACCTCCCTTTCCGCTGGTCCACGTCGATACGATGTGGAAATTCAAAGAGATGATCGAATTCAGGGACCACCGAGCTAAAGAAGTGGGAATGGATTTGATCGTTCATGTAAATCCCAAAGGGGTTGAAATGAACATAAGCCCTTTTGAACACGGTTCAGCATTGCATACCGACATCATGAAGACCGAAGGACTCAAACAGATGCTCGAACATTACCGGTTCGATGCCGTATTCGGCGGCGCACGCCGGGATGAAGAAAAAAGCCGCGCCAAGGAACGGATCTATTCGTTCCGCGACAGAAACCACCGCTGGGATCCAAAAAATCAGCGTCCCGAACTGTGGAATCTCTACAACGGCCGCCATAATGCGGGAGAAAGTATCCGGGTATTTCCCCTATCAAACTGGACAGAGCTTGATATCTGGCAGTACATTTATCTCGAGAGCATCCCTATCGTTCCGCTCTATTTCGCGGCTAAACGTCCCGTTGTCGAAACGGGAGGAACGCTGATCATGGTGGATGACGACCGGATGCCCGAAGCGTTGCGCAAAACGGCGCGTGAAGAGACGGTCCGCTTTCGGACATTGGGATGCTATCCGCTGACAGGAGCAATCAAATCCGAAGCATCTACCCTGCCCGATATTATCCGGGAAATGCTGCTGACCAAAACTTCCGAGCGCCAGGGACGACTGATCGACAGCGACTCGTCCGCTTCAATGGAGAAAAAAAAGATCGAGGGGTATTTTTAATGGCACACCAGTCCGATATGATCGCCCATGATATCGAACGATACCTCAAAGACCACGAAAACAAGGAACTGCTCCGTTTCATCACCTGCGGCAGTGTCGATGATGGCAAAAGCACCCTGATCGGGCGGCTGCTGCACGATTCGAAAATGATCTTCGAAGACCAGCTCGCCGCGATCGAGAAAGATTCCAAAAAAATGGGAACGCAGGGGGGAGCACTTGATCTCGCACTCCTCGTTGACGGATTGCAAAGCGAACGGGAACAGGGGATTACGATTGACGTCGCCTACCGCTTTTTTTCGACCGACAAACGCAAATTCATTATCGCCGACACCCCGGGCCACGAACAATATACCCGGAATATGGCGACCGGTGCTTCCACCGCCGATCTGGCGATCATTCTCATCGACGCGCGTCACGGCGTACAGACCCAAACCCGTCGCCATTCCTATATCGTTTCGCTTCTGGGGATCAAACATCTGATCGTCGCGATCAACAAAATGGACCTGGTTGACTTTTCGCAGGAACGGTTCAATGCAATCAAAGCCGACTATGCCGCATTAATTCCCGGGCTTCCCAACCACGAGCAAATCGACTTCACCTATATTCCCCTCTCCGCTCTTGAGGGGGATAATGTTGTACATGCAAGCGCACAAACAAAATGGTACGATGGCAATCCGTTGATGGAGTTGCTTGATACGATCCCTCTTCACCAAAAAAACGACGATACGGCTCCTTTGCGCTTTCCGGTGCAATACGTCAATCGCCCCCACCTCGATTTTCGCGGATTTTGCGGTACGATCGCTTCGGGAAACGTCAAGATCGGCGATTCGGTAACGGTATTGCCATCGGGCAAAACAACGCGGATCAAATCGATCGTGTTACCCTCGGTCAGTGATTTTTCAGCCCCGTTGGATCGGCTGTCACTCAATTATGCCAAAGAAGCATATGCACCGATGGCCGTTACGCTGATGACCGAAGATGAAGTCGACATCAGCCGCGGAGACATGATCGTCCACAGTGATCATCTTCCCCGGGTCTCCAATAGCCTCAAAGTGATGGTTGTCTGGATGTCGGACGAGGCGATGAAACCTCACCAAAACTACCTCTTCAAATCGGGAACAACTACGGTTGGCGGAAATTTTGCACATATCAATTACAAAGTCAACGTCAATACGTTTGAAAGGCTCCCGGTCGACGAGCTTCTGCTCAACGACATCGCTTCGTGCAAACTGGTCCTTAACCGCCCCATTGCGGCCGATCCTTACATACAAAACCGTTCGACAGGTAGCTTTATCATTATCGATCGCACTGCGAACGCTACCGTAGGAGCCGGGATGATCGTCGACGTCAGCCGCCGTGATCAGGATAAAGTCCCCTCAACCCACCGCGAATATACCCAAGCAGAAATCGAATTAAATGCTTACATCCGCAAAAACTTCCCCGAATGGGGCTGCAAGGCGATTTAAATGTATAGAGAAACCAATACCCGTTCCATTACCAAAGGCCTTAGCTGGCGTTTTTTCGCTACAGGGACAACCGTTATCATCGTCTATATTTTTTTTAAACGGCTTGATCTTGCGATCGCTGCAGGAATCGTGGAAACCGCTTCAAAAGTATTCTTGTTTTACCTCCATGAAAAAATCTGGCAGCGGATTCGATGGGGCAAGAAAAAAATCGAACCGTTCAACCTTTGGTTTACCGGACTTCCCCTCTCCGGCAAAACCACGATCGCCGATCTGGTATACGAGAAACTCAAAAAATACCAGATCCCCCTTGAGCGGATCGATTCCAAAGATATACGTGAACTGATCCCCGATATCGGTTACAGCCGCGAAGAGCGCAACCGTCACATGCGGCGCATCGGCCACCTGATCAAAACGCTGCAAAACAACTCGATTTCAACCGTAGCCTCATTCGTCTCCCCTTACCGCGAATCGCGCAAAGCAATCCGCGAAATGGTGCAAAACAATGTCGTCGTTTACGTCAAAGCCGACATCGATACCTGCATAGCTAGGGATTACAAAGGAGTATACGCTAAAGCTCTGAACGGCGAACTTCACAATTTTTCAGGGGTCAATGATGTTTACGAAGAGCCTCAACATGCGGAAATCGTCATCGATACGACCACCACGGATCCCGAAATGGCCGCGGAGGAGATTGTCAACTATCTGAGAAAAAGGTACATACGTCTATGACCCCTCATATCGTCTGGCATTCCCACACCGTTACCAAAGAGGACCGAATTGAGCATAACGGCTTCAAACCTGCTATTTTATGGTTTACCGGGCTTAGCGGTTCGGGCAAATCGACCATCGCCAATGCGGTAGAAAAAGCCCTCTTCGAAAAGGGTATCCATACCTATCTACTGGATGGGGACAATATCCGCCACGGCCTCAACCGTGATCTGGGGTTCAGCGATGCGGAACGGATCGAAAACATCCGCAGAATCGGTGAGGTCTCTAAACTTTTTGTTGATGCCGGCATCCTGGTCCTATCGGCTTTTATTTCGCCGTTTGAGCAGGATCGCCGCCTAATCCGAGACATGGTCGAAGCCGGAGAATTCATCGAAGTTTTTATCGACGCCCCGCTGGAAATCTGTGAACAGCGTGATCCTAAAGGGCTATACCATAAAGCCCGAATCGGCGAGATCAAACATTTCACCGGAATCGACTCTCCTTATGAGGTTCCGAAAAATCCTGAATTACGGATACGAACCGATCTTACGGATATCGAGGCCGCTGTCGGAGAAATCATCGGCTATCTTGACACGAAAGGATACTTTCATGCTTGATCGTATCAATATCGGCGAGATCATCGCCATTGCTAAAGAAGCGGGACATGCGATCATGGAGGTATACGAAAAAGATTTTATAGTCGAATTCAAAGCAGATCAAAGCCCGCTGACCGAGGCAGACAAAAAAGCGCATGATATTATCACCAAAGGGATTGAGGCCCTCGGTCTTGGGTTGCCGATACTCTCCGAAGAGGGACGGGAAATCCCTTATGAAGAGCGCAAAACTTGGGAATACTTTTGGATGGTAGATCCCCTGGACGGTACGAAAGAGTTCATCAAAAAAAATGGGGAGTTCACCGTCAATATTGCACTTATCCATGACGGCACCCCTGTATTAGGGGTCGTTTACGCTCCGGTTCTTGGCGAAATGTATTGGGCCAAACAAGGCTTCGGAGCCTATAAAAACGGCGAAAAGCTCCCTCTTTTCAAGACAGACACCTCAAAGCCATTACGCATCGTTGCCAGTAAATCGCATTTATCCGCTGAAACCAAGGCCTATATCGACGAACTTTCCAAAACTGCAGGATCGATTGAATGCATCAGCCGAGGAAGCTCTTTAAAGCTCTGCATGGTCGCAGAAGGAAGTGCGGATATCTATCCCCGTCTTGGTCCCACGATGGAATGGGACACGGCAGCAGCGGACGCGATTGTCAAAGAAAGTGGCAAAAGCGTTATTGAATTTAGAAATGGGTATCCTATTTTTTACAACAAACAAAATTTACTCAATCCATCATTTATTGTGAAAAAAACATGACCCATACTAAAAAAATAGCTATTCTACAATCAAACTATATTCCATGGAAAGGATACTTCGATCTGATCAACATGGTCGATGAATTTATTCTATACGATGATATGCAATACACCCGTAGGGATTGGCGCAATCGCAACAAGATCAAAACCCCCCAAGGGCTCCAATGGCTAACTATACCCGTTGAGGTGAAAGGGAAATACTATCAGGCGATCAAAGACACCAAAATCAGTGAAGCCGACTGGGGGAAAAAACATTGGCAGAGTATTCGTCTCAACTATTCAAAAACACCTTATTTCCAGCACTATAAAGATATATTTGAGCCATTGTATCTGGATAATGACCTGCTATATCTCAGTGAAATCAATTATTGCTTTCTCCAAACCATCAATAAGACTCTTGGAATCGCAACCCCTCTTCGTTGGTCAAGCGAATTCGACCTAATTGATGGTAAAAGCGAACGCTTGCTCGGACTTTGTAAAGATTGCAATGCTGCCGAATACATTAGCGGCCCTGCAGCCAAAGACTACCTGGATGAAACGCTTTTTGAACAAGAAAATATCCGCGTCAGCTGGATGGATTATACAGGCTATCCGGAGTATCATCAATCATTTCCTCCATTTGAGCACGGTGTTAGTGTTTTGGATCTTATCTTCAACGAAGGGCCTAATGCACCAAAATTTATGAAAAGTTTTGAAAGGACAGAATAATGGTATTATCGATTGTCACGACCCTCTACCGTTCTGCCGAGTACATAGAAGATTTTTATCGTCGCATCAGGGTTGAAGCGCAAAAGATTACGACTGATTACGAAATTATTTTTGTCAATGACGGTTCTCCGGATGATTCTTTGGAACGTTCTGTAAATTTATATGAAAAAGATGCGAAGGTAAAAGTTATCGATTTATCACGCAATTTTGGACACCATAAAGCGATTATGACCGGGCTTGCTCATGCAAACGGCGACTACATATTCCTAATCGACAGCGATCTGGAAGAAGAACCTGAGTTATTAGGAGAATTCTGGCAAGAACTACACAATGATCCTCGAATAGATATGGTCTACGGGATTCAGGCTAAACGCAAGGGGGGATGGTTCGAACGGTGGAGCGGTAATCTGTTTTATAATACGATGAATCTACTTTCGAATGTCGAACTGCCAAGAAACTTTTTAACTGTGCGTTTAATGACATCACGTTATGTTAACAGTTTGACTCGATTCGGTGAACGTGAAATGACACTGATAAATATAATCGCCATGAACGGTTACAGACAAAAAGCCATCGTCGTAAAAAAACATTCCCATAGTCCGACTACCTACTCGTTAATGCAAAAATTATCCATTGTTTTTAACGTCACGACATCCTCAAGTGCAAAACCGCTTTATATGATTTTTTACTCAGGCATGATAATAACTCTGCTATCTGCCCTTTACATCTTTGTCTTGATTTTCAATAAACTCGTTTCAAATGTTGCTTTTCACGGATGGACCTCTCTGATGGTTTCCGTATGGTTTTTAGGCGGAATGATTATCATGTTTTTGGGGATAATTGGCATCTATATTTCAAAAATTTTTGTTGAAACAAAACAACGCCCCTATACAATTATTCGAAACCTATATGAACAAAAGAAGGAACAATAATCAATGGAAAAAATTGTAATTTTTGGAATTGGTGAAATCGCCGAAATGGCTTGGTACTATTTTGGGCAAACCGATTCTCAACAGATTGTTGCATTTACAGCAGATCGGGAATATTGTCTTAACAATGATTTCAAGGGTCTTCCTTTAATTCCTTTTGACGAAATTACAACACATTTTTCGCCAACTGAATACAAAATGTTTATCGCGGTTGGCTATACAAAAGTTAATAAAATTCGAACTGAAAAATATAAACTTGCGAAAACAATGGGCTATTCTCTGACTTCCTACATCAGTCCAAATGCCACCATTGCTAATAATGTTTCCATTGGAGATAACTGTTTTGTTTTCGAAGACAATACACTCCAACCCTTTACCAAAATCGGCAATAACTGTGTATTATGGAGTGGGAATCATATCGGTCATCATTCACTCCTCGAAGACAACTGTTTTATTACATCCCATGTTGTTGTCTCCGGAGGATGCGTTATCGGTGAATCTACTTTCATAGGCGTCAATGCAACATTACGAGACCATATTAAAATAGGCAAATCCAATGTTATAGGGGCCGGTGCGTTAATTTTGGGAGATACGGAAGATAACAAGGTTTATATGGCTACACCCACGGAACCATCTAAAGTGCCTAGCAACCGTCTTAGAGGAATTTAATTTGCGTTGGACAAAAATCGGACAAATATACCAGTTTAAATCCATAGATGAATTTTGCATATCACATGCGTCAAATCCCCTGGCCATTCATCTGCATGATGATCTTTACCGAGTCTTTTTCAGTGGCCGAGACAGGGAAAATAAATCATCCGTAGCCTATGTCGATATCGATATCGAAACGCTCAAAGTAGTCGGTGAAGCCGATCAGACCCTATTTTTGCACGGAGCGGACGATAGTTTTTATTCTCATGGCGTCAGCATCGGTAATATGTATGAAGCAAATGGTCAAAACTATATCCTCTTTATGGGATGGCAAATACGCAATGGTGGACATTGGAGGGGTGACATCGGAAGACTTCGGTTGGATAAAAGCAACATGTTGGTGCTCGATCCGGCAACTCCGTTTATGAGCAGCGACGAAGAAGACCCCATCAGCCTTTCCTACCCTTGGGTTATGCAAGATGACGGTATCTACAAAATGTGGTATGGTTCCACTATCACATGGGATGCCGGAAACAATGAAATGCTCCATGTCATCAAATATGCTACTTCCCCGGATGGAGAAAAATGGGAAAAACACGGCATTGCAATCCCTTATGCCCTCGGAACGGCACAGGCATTTTCGAGACCAAGTGTCATACGCGACGATCAGGGATATCATATGTGGTTTTCATATCGTTCCGGAGATGGAACAAGATACCGTATCGGATACGCACACAGCATTGACGGCCAGCTTTGGAAAAACAGGTTGGATGACGTGGGAATCGATGTCAGTCCGGAAGGATGGGATAGTGAAATGATTTGCTACCCGTTCGTATTTGACCATAAAGGAAAACGCTATATGTTGTACAATGGAAATCAATATGGCAAAGAAGGCTTTGGCCTAGCTATTAAAAAGGAATGAATTTGCATAAAGACCATTTGGTAATTATTGCTGGTATGCCTCGTGCCGGAACAACATATATGTATAAAACCCTAGCACTACACCCTGACATGTATATGCCAGAAATCAAAGAAACCAACTATTTTTCTTACAACCATACAAAAGGCGAAGAATGGTTTGAGAAAATATACCAAAAAGCGCAGAATGAGCAAAAATACTTTGATGTTAGTCCTTTTTATTTTTTAGACCCTAATGCTATTGAGCGAATAAAAAGTTTTAACAGCAACCAAAAAGTTATTTTATTACTACGTAATCCTAATGACTGGATAAAATCATTTTACAAACAAATTCTTACTCAATCTTACAGTATAGGAACTTTTGAAACATTTGCAAAGAAATATGAAATTAAATTTGAAAGTAGCATATTGTCAATTGACTTTAAAAATTTTGATTTTATCGTCAAAGTAGAACAATTCAAACAAGCTTTCTCTGGTAATCTTATGCTGATTGATTTTACCCATTTTGAAAATAACAAACTCAATGTATTGCAAGAGATAGAAAAATTTATCGGAGTGACTTCTTTTTTTAATGATGGAAATGTTATACAGGAAAAAATTAATGCTGGTAATCGCAAGAACAATAAATTTATAACATATCTCTCTACTCTATCCATATTACGAACAATTGCTTTTACCTGCTTACCAAAGTCATTTATACATTATATCCGCAATAAATATATATTGGGCAAGCCAAATATAACAGAAGAGCTGCCACTTCCAGATATCTATCCTCAAAAAAATATATTTCTTGAAAGTTATTTCCAAAAATCTGGAATCGTATATTGCTGATGCAAAAAGGGATTGTCTTAGTATTATTATCGGTGTTTTTACAGTCATTCACTTTTTTGTGTATCAAAATATCAACAACTTCATCAGAACTATTTCAAGCAATTTGGCTCGGGAGCGCATTTATATTAATTGCTAATCGTGCTTTCATTTGGCAATATGTGTTAAAATACATGCCATTGTCCAAAGCTTACCCGTATAATTCACTGGTTCAAATATTGATTTTTGTTTATGCTGTTGTTTTTTTTCATGAAAAATTTGAGGTTAACCATCTATTTGGTTTGATACTCATGGTATTTGGTATTTATATACTTTCTCAAAGTAAAAAACCATGATTCCTCTCTATATTGTTCTAGCTGTTTTTCTTACTGTTACAGGACAAATACTCTTAAAAAAAGCTGCTATTAAGTATCATATAGTCGATTTTTTTAATGCTTATATTATTACTGGGTATTTGTTTTTTGCAATCACAGTAATAATCTCATATCACTTAATGACTTTAATTGATATGAAATATTTCACTGCTATCATGAGTGTTAATTATATATTTACCGTATTGGCATCTACACTGTTTTTAGAAGAGTCAATGGATCGTTACAAACTGTTTGGAACACTTTTGATTAGTATTGGTGTAATTATTTTTGTGTTATAAGGAAAGATATGATTACACGTGAATATCAAGTTATCGATGATATCAAAGTTTTTGACAATAATATTATCGAAGAACATCGCGATTATAATGCACAAGGCTTAGATAATCTTTATCAGGCTGAGGAATATCATTTTTGGTTTATTGCAAGAAAAGAGTTTATTTTTTCTCAAATTAAAAATATAATCGAAATGACATCAAATATCATTGAAATAGGTGCTGGAACTGGTAATGTTTCACGATATTTGCAATCTCATGGCTGTCAAAACCTTTGTGTTGGTGAGCTGCATTTAAATGGGCTTAAATATGCTAAAAGCTATGGAATTGAAACATGTTATCAATTTGACTTGTTGAAATCACCTTTTCAAGAAGAATTTGACGGTGTATGTATGTTTGATGTATTAGAACATATTGAAAACAATACCTTGGCATTACAAAATGTTCATACTATGTTAAAAAGTAATGGCAAAATAATTTTGACTGTTCCTGCACACATGTGGCTTTGGAATAGAGATGATGCCATAGCCGGGCACAAAACAAGATACACAAAAAAAAGACTAAATAAAATTTTAGAAGAAGCTGGATTTGAAATTATTATATCTCGCTATTTTTTTATTTTCATCGTTCCTCTACTTTGGTTAAGAAGATTACTAAATCGAGATCATCACAAACAAGTCATTAAAGAAGAATATACTCAAAAAATTTCTATTAACCCAATTATTAATACTATTTTACTTTTTATTACACGTATTGAAAACAAACTAAACAATTTTTTACCGAATATGTTTGGTGGAAGTCTATTAATAATTGCGAGAAAAAAATGATCCCATTTAATAAACCACCATTTACCGGGAATGAAGAGCGTCACGTTCTAGCTTCAATGAAGAGCGCGAAAATATCCGGAGATGGCGAATTTACCCGAAAATGTCACCAGTGGTTTGAAGAACAGCTTCAATGTTCAAAAGCTCTCTTGACAACTTCCTGTACCCATGCCCTGGAAATGGCAGCCATTCTGATTGGTATCGAACCCGGTGACGAAGTCATCATGCCGAGCTATACCTTCGTGTCTACCGCAAATGCATTTGTGCTAAGAGGAGCAAAAATCATTTTTGTCGATATTCGTCCAGATACCATGAATATCGATGAAACGCTAATCGAAGCCGCTATAACTCCTCGTACCAAAGCAATCGTACCGGTGCATTATGCCGGCATAGGATGCGAAATGGATACCATAATGGAAATCGCCGAGCGCAACAATCTGTTCGTCATAGAAGACGCTGCCCAGGGGATGATGTCTGAATATCGAGGAAAGCCTCTTGGTACAATCGGCCATTTGGGAGCATATAGCTTCCATGAAACCAAAAACTATACCAGCGGGGGAGAAGGCGGACTGCTCATCATCAATGACCCTCATTTTATAGAACGGGCAGAAATCATCCGTGAAAAAGGGACGAACCGAAGCCAGTTCTTCCGGGGTATGGTCGATAAATACAGCTGGGTCGATATTGGAAGCAGTTACTTACCCAATGATATCAGTGCCGCATATTTATGGGGGCAGCTTGAAGAAGCTGAAACGATCCGGACTGATCGCTTGCAAAGCTGGCAAACCTATTGGGATAATCTCATCCGGCTTGGCCTCGAAACATGGCTAGAATTGCCTACCATACCGGAGCATACGCGCCATAATGCTCACATGTTTTATATCAAAACAGCCAATTTAACGGAACGGACAGCCTTATTGTCATATTTGGGAGAACATGGCATCAATGCCGTATTCCATTATGTGCCACTCCACAGTGCGACAGCAGGGATAGCATATGGCCACTTTTTTGGAGAAGATCTTTTTACCACTTCTCAAAGCGAACGGCTTATCCGCCTGCCAATGTATTTTGGGATACGGAAAGAAGAAATTGAGTATGTTGCAAATACAATTGCAAAATTTTATCAGTGATTGGAGCAAGCCATTTGAAAAAAATTAGCATTATGACGGCATGTTATAACGAAGAAGAGAATATTGCCGAAGTTTATAAACAAGTCAAACGTGTTTTTGAATCCAAGTTGTCAGAATACCGATACGAGCATGTGTTTATCGACAACGCATCCGAAGATCGAACGGTTGAAATTTTGCGGGGCATCGCAGCGAATGATCTGAATGTAAAAGTGATTGTCAATGCGCGTAACTTCGGGCACATACGATCGCCGTTCCATGGCATCATGCAGTGTAACGGGGATGCTGTCATTTCCATCGTCGCCGATTTACAGGATCCACCGGAGATGATTGTCGATTTTGTCCGCCAGTGGGAACAGGGATATAAAGTGGTTATCGGTGTTAAAGAACAAAGCTATGAAAAAAAGTGGATGTTCAAATTGCGGGAAGCATATTACAATCTGCTGTACCGTCTTTCGGAAGTTGAAATATTCAAGGGGTTCACGGGATTCGGCTTGTATGACAAAAAGATCATTGACTTTTTGCGTGAATTCGATGATCCGTATCCGTTTTTTCGGGGGATGATCGCCGAGATTGGTTTCAAAGTGGCGAAAATTCCCTACACTCAACCCGCACGCCCGCGCGGTATTTCGAAAAACAATTTTTACACCCTATACGATATGGGAATACTGGGGATTATCAATAACTCCAAGGTCCCGCTTCGCATCGCGACGCTGCTGGGATTTGCACTTGCCTTGATCAGTTTTGTCACGGCGATAGGGTATACCGTGGTGAAATTGTTGAACTGGGACAGTATGCCGCTGGGGATTGCTCCGCTGATTATCGGCACCTCGTTTATGTTCGGCGTTGTCCTGTTTTTTTTGGGAATCATTGGCGAATACATCGGTGCGATTTACACTCAGGTGTTAAAACGTCCGCGCGTGTTTGAGCAAGAGCGGATCAATTTTATCAAGGAAGATTAAGTGAACTCCTATCCAGAACTACTAAGCTTTACCATTCCAACCTATAATCGTTCGGATTTTTTGGAAGAATGTCTCGATGCACATATCCCGGTCGCGCGCAAATACAATCTCGAATTCATCGTTTTAGACAATGCTTCGACAGACGACACTCCAATCATTGTTCAAAAAAAACAGGCTGAATACCCACATATACGCTACTATCGGAACGAAACGACCATTGATCCCGACAGCAATTTCAAAAAGGCATTGGAACTTTCAACAACCAAGTATACATGGCTACTTGGCGACAGCTATAGATTGCCGGATGCCGGAATTGAATTTTTGCTCCCCTTGTTATCTTCCGAAGAGAAAAAGTTTGATGCAATCGTTTTTAACCTTATTTCTTCTCGACGAAATAAAAGTCAAATATATACTGATGCCAATTTGATGTTTAAAGACTTGGGAGCCATAATGACTTCTATCAGCAGTCTCATTTTCTCCAAAAAGTTGATTCAGAATGCTGATTTTGAGCGCTATAAAGATACCAATTTTCTCCAAACGGGCATTATTTTCGATTACATCGCAAAGCATCCGTTTAGAATTAAATGGATTCAAGAATACTCTGTCGAAAGTCTGAATTACCAGAAAAAAAAGAAGATTGCATGGAGCAATCAGCCTGTAGTTTTTGAAATTGCATGTAAACGATGGCAAAACTTTATTTTCAGCCTCCCGGATGTTTATTCAGAAGAATCGAAATTGAAAGTGATCCGTGACTTTGGTGCACTTTCGGGGATTTTCTCTTTTCGAAATCTTTTAAATCTTCGAAAGAAAAAAATTCTTACCTATGATATTTATTTAAAATATCAGCCATATTTTCAACGTGCCACCACTTTCCCGGAATCTATCGTTAAAATTATTGCCTTTTTACCGATCCCCGTGATACTGGTGATACGTTTTTTGGCCAAAGTTTATGCCAAGTCTGGTCAGTTCGAAAAATACTGGAAACGTTTTAAAAATCGGTTCAGTTAGAAATCCGACTTTATTACAACGTTGATTTTAACTGTTCGAATTTTTTCAATTCGTCCAGTTTTTCCCACGGATAGTCGCTTTGTCCTACCTGTCCGCGGCTGGCGACGTCGGCGTAGAGAAACGTCTCTTCGCTGGGGTGGTCAAGATCGAATTTGCGGGTAATCCAGTTTGGTGTCAGCGGGAAATTGTCCATTACGAATTGAGAAAGAGTATCGTCGTTTAGCCCTTCGACTACGGTTCCGTAGGTGTCGACCGCAACCGAAGTCGGTTTGGCGACGCCGATCGCGTAGCTGATCTGTACGACGCATTTTTTTGCCAGACCGGCTGCAACGATGTGTTTGGCCAGCCAGCGGCCGGCATACAATCCTGAACGGTCGACTTTCGTATAGTCTTTCGAACTTTGTGCACCCCCGCCGATAGGAGCGTATCCGCCGAAACTGTCGACGATGAGTTTACGCCCGGTCAGGCCGCTGTCGTGCAGGCTCGAATGGGAAACGTATTTACCTGTCGGATTAATGTGGATAATACAGTCCTTCGGATCGAAAAGCTGCGTCGGAAGACCGGTGTCGAGAATCAGTTCCATGATCAGCTCGCGGACCTGCTCGATGTTCATTGTGTTGACGCACGGTGCTGATACGACGATGGTGTGAATTTTCTGCGGTTGGCAGTTTTCGAAATTCTCTTTTTTGCCGTAGTCCATCGTCACCTGGGTTTTGATGTCGACACCCAGCTTGTGCGGATGGGCGAGGGCATAGTGGTAGACTTTTTCCATCAGCATGCGGGCATAGGTAATAGCGCTGGGCATGTAGTTGGCGGTTTCACTGTCGGCGTAGCCGAACATGATCCCCTGGTCCCCGGCACCCGTTTCGCCGTCTGCCTGGTCGACACCCTGATTGATGTCGGGGCTCTGGCGGTTGAGGAGAACCTGTACCTGTACGTCATCAGGATGGAGGCACTCTTCCCGGGTAAAATGGGGATGGCCGTTGTAACCGATTTTTTTGAGGGCATCAAGGGCGATTTGTTTGTACTCTTTAGTGCTAAGTTCGACTTTGGAGGTTACTTCTCCGCCGATAATGACGTGTTTTCCGGCCACGAAGACTTCGCTGGCCACCCGGCTTTTGGGATCGCCGATGATAAGACGGTCGACGATGCTGTCGGCAATAATATCGGCACATTTATCCGGGTGTCCCGGGCTGACTACTTCACTGGTAAACAGGTACATACGTTTGATTTTCTCCGTTTGCTCGATTCGCTGATGATAGCTGTCAAATATTGTAGACAAAAACAACTTAAATAGTGGCAAAATCGGTACTTTCAGGGTTTCTTTGTTATTATCTTCACCTATAATTTATCCAACATACGGCGGGCCATGGGAACAAAAATATGCGAACTGTGCCTCTCCCCTGATCTGGGAGGGCTGGAACTTTATATAATGCGCGCGGCGCATTATCTTCAGGGGCGCTGTATCAGCGTCATTAACGAAAAGGGGAAGCTGATGGAATATTTTTCCAGCAGCGGGGAACGTCATGTGGGGCTGAAACGTCGCAATGTCCTGCTTTCGTGGATCGGGGCGCGGGAATTGGCCCGCATCATCGACGCCGAAGAGGTCGATGTGCTGCATCTTCACTGGACGAAAGACCTTCCTCTCGCGATTACCGCAAAGCTGCTCTCCAAACGCAAACCCAAAGTTGTGCAGTCTCGGCACATGACGATGACCCGTTTTAAAAACGACGTTTATCATCGGTTCATCTACAAAAATCTTGACATGATGCTCGCCGTGACGCAGCAGGTCAAATCCCAGATCGAGAAATTCGTCCCGGCCGAAGTGCGTCCGCGTACCGAGGTGCTTTACATCGGCGCCGAACAGCCTCCCCTCATCGAACCCGATGAAAAGCGCTCCCGCCGTGATCGGTTGGGTTTGGGGAATGCTTTTACGGTAGGTATCGTTGGGCGCATCGAGCCGCCCAAAGGGCAGCATCTGGTACTGGAAGCGGTTGAAAAACTCCGCGCGGAAGGGATAGACGCGAAAGCGCTGATCGTCGGGCACGCAATGGATGAGGGGTATCTGGATTCTTTGAAGGGGCGTTATCCTGACGTCGGGGTTTTTACCGGCTTTACGAAAGAGGCGCAGGCCATGATGCAGTTGTGCGACGTAGTAGTGCTGGCAACCGAAAAAGAGACGTTCGGGCTGGTGCTGATCGAGGCCATGATGTGCGGAGTCTGCGTTGTCGCCAGCCGGAGCGGCGGGCCGCTGGAGATCATCGATGAGGGTCGTAACGGTTTATTGTTTACGACGTTCGACGCACAGGACCTGAACCTCAAGCTCCGAGAGTTGTACGATGCCCCGGAATTCCGGGTGCATCTGGCGCAGGAGGGAAAACGCAAAGCGCTCGATGTGTTCGAAAGCAAAAAACAGTTTGAACGGATGACTAAAATTTTTGAAGAGATGCAGCAATGAAACTATGGTATGAAAAAGGGGCATGGGCAACCCGAAAAGCCAGAGAAACGGCGGCTTCGATGTCGCCCGAATCGGTTCGCTCGATTGTGGTGATTCGTCATGCGGCGATCGGGGATATGATGGTGATGCGACCGTTTCTGATTCAGGCGAGGGAGTTCTTCCCCAACGCGAAGATCACGTTGAGCATCGTGAACAACTATGCCTACGGTGCGCCCGAGGACCTGGTCGACCGCGTCCACGTGGTCCACAAGAAAAAAGAGGGGAAAAAAACGACCTACGCCGAACGCCTGCGCGACATCAAGGCGCTCGGGGAACACGACATCGTGTTCGATATGGCCGATACCTCGTTGTCCGGGATCATCTGCATGATGACCAAGGCACGCCTGAAAATCGGCTTCCCTTATCGCAGGT
This sequence comes from Campylobacterota bacterium, assembly GCA_040752835.1. Taxonomy (NCBI): domain Bacteria; kingdom Pseudomonadati; phylum Campylobacterota; species Campylobacterota bacterium. Next base: position 127,758 of record JBFMGG010000008.1, read on the forward strand.
TCAAAAACAATCTGTTTTACGATATCGCCATTCTGCGTTCGGACCTGGTACCGGAGGTGGAAACCCTGCTGCACATGCTTTATATCCTCGGAGCCCCGAAAAAGCAGATGCTCGAATACGGTTATCCGCCCTATGAAACCAATCAGGAACGCCCCTACATCGTCTATTTTACGACCGCGTCGCTGGGCTGGAAGTGTTGGCCTCAGGAACGTTTTGCCGAACTGATTGAGCGATCGGTGGAAAATTATCCCGATTTCGAGCATGTGGTTCTCGAAGGGATCCGCGATTACGAAAAAGTCGATGCCCTGATGGAGCGCCTGAGCGCTTACCCGAGCGTTCGCAAGCTTGATCCGATGCCGCTGGAGGAGTTAATGCCGTTTTTGGGGAAAGCGCGCATGGTCGTCAGCGGCGATACGGGAATCCGCAATATGGCTATTGCCGCCGGAACACCGACGGTCGGGATCTTTTTCTTTACCGTCCCCTACCGTTATCTGCCGATCGATGAACGCCATCACGCCGTTTTCAATGCCGAGGGAAGGGAGCCGTACAGCGAGGAAGTTCTACGCTTAATGGCGCGGAAACTACACAGCTGATGGGGAGATCAGCTTGGAATCTTCGGGGCAGGGTTGAACGAGCGTAAGCGAGATGAGAAGTATCAATACTTTTCCGACTTCGGAAGGTATCAGAATGATGGAAGGTAATGAAACGATTGTGATTGTGAATGCCAAGAGGTATTGAATGTATTTCAAGCGTGAATCAGGTTGAATATATCGGATCATTTGATAAATGATATTAAAAAAAATCAAAAGCCCAACGATGCCAAATTGTACGAGAGTGTCCAGATACTCACTGTCGAAGCTTGCATGATCGCCGCTATGATAATTCATATAAAGCATATTTTTATTCGCAGGATCGGTTTCTTTCCTATCTATAATTTTGAACACTTCTGCTATGTGATCTCCCGTTCCTACACCGAAAACAGAGTTTTCTTTGATGACTTCCCAGCCGTAAAGATAGTATGCAATGCGCATACCTTCTCCTGAAGTATAAGAAGCATTGAAGGACTTTCGGGTTTCTTCCGCGATGGCTGAAAATCGGTTTTTGAATATTTCACTATTTTCATAAGCGATAAGATAGGTTGTTCCTAGAAAAGCAACGATGATTAATATGGCCCGAAATAGGTATTGGCGAAAAACATACCCAATTGTTAATGAGATACTGAGACTGTATAAAATGTATCCCAACCGGGATGCAATTAAAAAGACAACGCTACTGACACCGAGAAACAGGATAAACAAGGCAGCATTAAAGAAAAGACCGGGATGCCGATTTTTGAGCAGTGAAAAGAGAAGAATATTTGCCGTTATACTTAAGCTAATGCTGTAAGCAGTATAGCTGACCATGAACGGAACATTGACGTGCATGGCCGGATGCAATTCGATCAATGGGACGTAGTCTAACCATGCTGATACCGGGTAATCAAAAAATAGCAGGTAGGATGTGAGTGCACTGAAAATGATTCCAAGGATAAAACTTCCGAGAATCATGAAGACAAACCGTTTTTGAACAATCATGTAAATAATAATTATATGAAGAATGTATTTGAATTCTTTGAGTTTAAAAAATGCTGTTGCAATGTGTTCGCTTCCTAAAGTCCAAAAAACGTACATTGTATAGAAAAGGATGAAGGAAATAATGACTTTGTTTTTAAGCGCATTGAAAAACTTCTCTTTTAGGTTCCCACTAAAAAACATGATTAGTGCTGCGGCAATAAAAATTTGCGTTGCAGTTTTCGGTGCAACCGGGAGTAAAAAAGCGTAAAGTATCAGCAGATAGTTCGCGGCTAAAGCCGATTGTTCCCGATATGGGCGAATCGCCTCAAAAGAAAATAGCCGTAACATCATGGACGGTTCGCGCGTATAGTCTGATTATAGCGCAGGCTCTCTTTGATCGGGGCACCGCGCAGGAAAAAAGCAAAGATATTCCATCCCCCCTTTTTGGTAGCGACGCGGCGGAGGAGTTTGAAAAAGAGGGCGGTTTTGATCAGCATCCGGGGCAATCCCTGAAAATGTTTGTCTATGAGGAGGTTGTAGGAGATGTAAAATTCTCTTTCGAGGGCGGGATTTGTACCCGAACTGCCTCCACCCTCGTGGAACACTTCGGCGTAGGGGAGAAAATAGACCGTTCGTCCGCTGTTCCATACCCGTTTGCAGATGTCTTCTTCTTCGCAGTAGAGGAAAAAAACCGTGTCCAGGCCACCGAGCGCGCAAAAAACGTCGGCGCGGAAAAACATGCACGATCCGCTGATGATTTCGACCTGGGCAGGGAGTTCCAGACGTGCTTTGTTGCTGGGAAAAGGGTTTTTGGACAGCATCCGATGGGCGCTGTTCCCGAACCATTGTTTGACGACCGAGGGGAATTGTTTGTAGGATGAGGAAAAGTTGCCGTTTTCATCGGTAATCTTGGCGGTCAGGGCCCCGGCGTCGGGATGCGATTCCATAAATTCTTTCATGACGGTGGCAGCGTCGTTGAGAAGGAGGCAGTCGTTATTGATAAAGAAATAATACCGTCCCGATGCGACGTTGACCCCCAGCATATTTCCTCCCGCAAACCCGCTGTTGATCCGGTTGCGTAGGAGTTTGACCGAAGGGGAGCCCTCGAGCGCGCTGTGTAGACGGTTATAGTCTTCGGCCTCGGAGGCGTTGTCGACGACGATGATTTCGTACGACGTTTGTCCGGAAACGCGGGACCGGATACTTTCAACGAGTGCGATCGTATGGGCCGACGAGTTGTAGTTGACGGTGATGAAAGAGATGTCGAGGCCGTTCATCGCAAGAGTGTTTCCAGCCGTTTTCGGATGCTGTAAAAGAATTTTTTATTGATGAAGCGGTTGAATAGCGGTGCGCAGGTGATAAGCATCATGGTACAGGTGGTGCGGATCGCCATCGGGCGGATGATCCGTGCGTATTTGTCCATAAAGGCGTTTTTTGACGCAAAAAAGCTTTCGTTACAGTTGCCGCCGCTTTTGTGGTAGAGATGAAAATCGATGACATAGGCATTCCAGCCGAGGATATTGGCAAGGGTACACAAGTCGGTGGCGTAGAGATGAAAACCTTTGAGATCGTGAGAAAGCGCCAGGTTGGCGTCGTTTTTGACCAGGAGAAAATTTTCATCGAGACTGCGGGCCCGCGCGGGGAGGGTCCCGATTTTCTGGTCGGCTCCCCAGGGATCGGTGATCCGGTAGAGTTTGGTGCTGAAATCACCGTAACCGGCATTTCCCAAAACCGCCCAGTCGGGGTCGAGCCGGTCCATCTCCGCAATCCGCTCCGCCAGAACACCGATGTCGTCAAACTCAAGCAGGATATCCTGATGGCAGACGATGATGTATTTGCCGGAAGCACGATTCAAAAATTTGTTCAAACCGCTGTACCCGTCCTCGGTGTTCCCGTTTGAGTTGTCGACGTATAAAAATTCGGTGTTGGCATCGGTGAAACCCGCACGGTTGAACGACGCGACCATATCGCGGTATTCCGTATGATCGGTAACGAGGGTACAGACGGAATAAGTGAGAGGATAGGTCGAATCATTCAGGCAACGCATTTAGCAAGCCCCTGGAGAGAGTTTCTCGATGCCGTTGACGCATACGAAGCGGTTTTCATCGAAGTTCGCTTTGAGAATGCGGTTATTGATGATCCCTTCTTCTTCGGCAAAGCGTTTTTTGTGCCACAGGTGCATCATGCAGGCGTTGTTGCGGCACGATTTGAGCTCGATCCCCAGGCCGCGGAAACGCCATCCAAGGTCAATATCCTCTCCCACGGAAGGGAGGCGGTAGGTTTCATCGAAGCCGTTGATTTTGAGCATGTCTTCTTTAAAGCACGAGAAGTTGCAGCCGATGATGTAGCGGACGTAGCGTTTGGTGATATTGCTCAACAGACTGCCCGAGGAGAAATAAAAACCTTCTTCAACGTGTCTTGCACCGTCTTTCACCATCCATGGCAAATGCCACAGGAAATGTTTTTCAAGCTGTGCAAAGGGGAGGGTATGTTGTTTGACTTTGGCCGTATATTCCGGCCCCAGTTCGAAACGTTTCCCGCACAGGACAATCCCTTTTTGCGCGTTTTCGACGTGGCCTTGGATAAATGTGCTGTAAGGTACGCAATCCCCGTCGATGAAGATCAGATATTCATGGCTTGCGGCTTTGATCGCGTTGTTCATGGCAATATTTTTCCGCCACCCCTCGTCGGCCTGGGTCAGGTGGACGAGATGGGGGAACCGCCCTTTTTGCGCCGCCACGAATTCCGCCATTTCGTTAGAATCGCCGTCTTCGGAAATGATGATCTCATCGGGCGCGACGCTCTGGTGTTCGAGGCTGTCGAGGATGAACCCGAGCGCTTCGGTGTCTTTGTAGACCGAGATGATCAGGGTTGAACGGGGATAGGGCATAGGGGGATTCTCCGGAATGTAATGGCCTTATTTTACAGGATATTAGCTGATTTTAACGCTGAGAGTACCGTTTCGGCTGAAAGATCCTTCATGCAGACGTTGTCGGTGCACGCTTTCATCGTCGGGGTTTTGTAACACGGCGAACATGCTAACCCCAACGAAAGAATGTGGACTTCGTTCGTTGCCGAACGATAGGGACCGGTGACGTGAGCGGGGGTGGGACCGATCAGGCAGAAAACGGGGGTATTCATCGCCGAAGCGATATGTGCCGTTCCTGTATCGGTCACGACAAGGGCCCGCGCATGGCCGATGACGCTGATCATTTCGGCAACGGTCGTGCGTCCGACAAGATCGATGACGTTGGGAGGATAAGGGCGGATTGCTTCGAAAAACGGTTCTTCCCCTTTTCCGCCGACGATCACGATGCTGAGATCCGAGGGGAGAAGGGCAATGAGCTTTTTCCAATGGCTTTGCGGCCATGCACGGTAGTTCAGGCGGCTTTTTTTGTTGTGCGAGTTGCTGGGGCTGAGGACGATGTAGCGCTCGGGCAGCTGGAGTTTTGCCTGTACCTCGGGAAATTTTTTGCCGATAATCCTAGGAGCGGCCTGTTGAAGGACGTCTTGGGTAACGACCGGGGCGTAAAACGATTTGCAGATATCGACCATATGGTCATTTTCTCCGAAAACGGGCTGCTCAAAAAACCATCCGCTTTTGTGGCGTGCCCGGATGGCGTTGCACAGGGTTCGGAACTGTTTACCCATCTCGAAATTGATGAACAGGTCGTACGGATTCTGTCGCGATGCACGGATGATGGAGCGTTTTTGCGGGCTAAGCCACACGGGGAGTTTTTTATGCCTGAGATGAAAAATATGGTTGATGCGGGGATCGTTTTCAAATAATTTCGCGGTTCCGGGCGTCGTGATAAAGTCGATGACCACTCCGGCACCGTATTCGGCACGGAGGGCATCGATGACGGAGGTCGCGTACACCAGATCCCCCAGCGCTCCGCAGCGCAATACCAAAACCCGTTTGATGTCCTCGGGAATATGCATCGTTATTTGTCGCCTTGGGTGTATTTTTCCAGATACCATTCGATCGTTTTGACGATACCGGTGTCGAAGTTTTCATCAGCCTTCCACCCCAGCTCGGTTTCAAGTTTCGTTGCATCGATCGCGTAGCGTCGGTCGTGCCCGGCACGGTCTTCGACGTAGGTAATTTGCGTTTTGTAGCTTTGTCCGTCTTTGCGCGGATGCATCGAATCCAGCAGCGTACAGATACGGTCGGCGATCTGGTTGTTGTTGCGTTCGTTGCGTCCTCCGATATTGTAAACCTCTCCGTTACGGCCGTTGCGGTAGACCAGGTCGATCCCTTTGCAGTGGTCGAGAACGTAAAGCCAGTCCCGGATGTTTTTGCCGTCGCCGTAGATGGGGATATTTTCGCCGCGAAGCGCTTTGCGGATAACGGTCGGAATCAGTTTTTCGTCGTGTTGTTTGGGACCGTAGTTGTTCGAGCAGTTGGTGATGACGGTATCCATTCCGTAGGTGTGGTGGTAGCTGCGCACGATCATATCGCTTCCGGCTTTGCTGGCGCTGTAAGGAGAGTTCGGTGCGTAGGGGGTCGTTTCACTGAACAGTCCGTTCTCGCCGAGCGTTCCGTAGACTTCGTCGGTGCTGATGTGGTGGAAACGGCACTCCTCGTATCCCTGCTTGCATACGAACGGTTTTTCCATCCAGTGCTTGTAGGCGACGTCGATGAGGGTGAAGGTACCGTTGACGTTGGTCTGGACGAAGACGCCGGGATTTTTGATCGAATTGTCGACATGGCTTTCGGCGGCAAAATGGATGACGCCGCGGATGTCGTACGTCTCAAAGAGCGATTCGACAAGGCCGCGGTCGCAGATGTCCCCTTTGATGAAAACGTGGCGTTCGTTGTTTTCGACTTCGGCAAGGTTTTCGAGATTCCCCGCATAGGTGAGGAGGTCGAGGTTGACGAGGCGAATATCGGGATGTTTTTCCAGAAAATAGGGGACGAAATTGCTGCCGATGAATCCGGCGCATCCGGTGACCAAAAGTGTTTTCATTGTTTCTCTCCTAATAGTGTGAGGCATTCTTTGAGCGAATCTTTCCAATAAGGAATCGTAACCCCCAGAGCGTTTTTGATCTTGGATTTGTTCAGCAAGCTGTAGTGCGGGCGCACCGCCGGGGTCGGGTACTGATCGGTGGTTAGCGCTTTGAGGTCGCACGCGATGCCTGAGAGTTCGAAGACCGCTTGGGCAAAATCGTACCAGCTGGCAACCCCTTCGTTGCTGTAGTGATAGATTTCGGGACGTTCGTTTTGCAGCCGCGGAAGGATTTCGAGGATCACCCGGGCCAGGTCCCGGGCATAGGTCGGGGTTCCTACCTGATCGAAGATGACGCCCAGCGAATCGCGTTCACGCCCCAGGCGGAGCATTGTTTTGACAAAATTGTTGCCGAAGCTCGAATAGACCCACGAAGTGCGGATGATGGCGGTGTTTTTGGGCGCTACCGAGAGGATCGCGTTTTCACCGTCGCGTTTGGTGCGGCCGTACACCCCCTGCGGATCGGTCGGATCGGTCTCGATATAAGGGCGATGGTTGCGCCCGTCGAAGACGTAATCGGTCGAAACGTGGATCAGGGAGCTTCCCGCACGTTTCGCGATTTTGGCCAGCATCGAAACGAAACGGTGGTTGACCGCGTCGGCGCCCTGGGGATCGGATTCGGCTTTGTCAACCGCCGTGTAGGCGGCACAGTTGATGATGGCATCGAATGTTTTACCCTCAAAAAAATCTTCCATTTTGCACAGGTTCGACAGATCGAGCGCGGAACGGTCGGTAAAGGTAAAAACGTAATCCGGATACGACGAAGCCAGTGTGCGGATTTCGCTGCCGAGTTGTCCGTTCATGCCCGTCACAAGGATATTACGCACGGGCACCCTTTGGGGCATAAAGATCAATCCCGTATTCGAACAGGTCCGCGTTCTCCAGTAGAGGCTGCGCGCCGTCTTTGGCCGAAAGCTGCAAATACTCGCCAGGAACGATCCAGTCGATACCGATTGCGGGATCATTGAACGCGACGCCCCGATCGCATTCGGGGCTGTAATAGCTGTCGACCTTGTACGCGAAGGTGCAGGTTTCGGAAAGGACGACAAACCCGTGGGCGAAACCGCGGGGAATGAAAAGTTGGCGTTTGTTTTCGCCCGAGAGGCGTACGGCGACGTGCTGACCGAACGTGGGGGAACCTTTGCGAATATCGACGGCGACGTCGAGCACTTCTCCTTCGATCACGCGTACCAGTTTGCTTTGCGCATGGGGCGGAAGCTGGTAGTGCAGCCCCCGCAGCACCCCGTAGCTGCTCGCGGATTCATTGTCCTGGCAAAAACTGACTTCGAAGCCGGCGAATTCCGCAAATTTGTCGGCGCGGAACGTTTCGACGAAATAACCCCGCGCGTCTCCATGGACCTTGGGATCGATGATGATCACGTCGGGGATGGCGGTACGCTGGAATGTCATCGCAGTACTTTCCCCTCGTTGGCCCGCCGGATCAGGTATTGCCCGTACTGGTTTTTGGAGAGGGGCTGTGCAAGTTCCAACAGCTTCTCTTTGGTGATGTATCCCATTTCGAAGGCGATCTCTTCGATACAGGCGACTTTGAGCCCCTGGCGGTTTTCGATGGTCTGGATGAACATGCTCGCTTCGAGGAGGCTTTCGTGGGTCCCCGTATCGAGCCACGCGTAGCCGCGCCCCATCAGTTCGACTTTGAGGGCGTTTTGGGCCAGGTAGGCCTGGTTGACGCTCGTAATCTCGAGTTCTCCCCGGTCGGAGGGTTGGACATTGCGGGCGATCTCGACGACGCTGTTCGGGTAAAAATAGAGCCCGACGACCGCATAGGAACTTTTGGGCGCCTTGGGTTTCTCCTCGATCGAGAGGACGTTCCCCGTTTCGTCGAATTCGGCAACGCCGTATCGCTCGGGGTCTTTGACCCAGTAGCCAAATACCGTCGCTTTGTTCTCTTCGGTCACGTTTTTGACCGACTGTGCCAAAAGTTGGGTGAGTCCGTGCCCGTAGAAGATATTGTCTCCCAGGACGAGGCAGACGTCATCGTCGCCGATGAAATCGGCCCCGAGGATGAAGGCCTGCGCAAGGCCGTCGGGGGAGGGTTGGACGCAGTATTCGAACCGCATTCCGATATCGCTGCCGTCCCCGAGCAGTTCTTCGAAACGGGGGAGATCGTGGGGTGTGGAGATTATGAGCACTTCGCGGATACCGGCGAGCATCAGTACCGAGAGAGGATAATAGATCATCGGTTTGTCGTAGATGGGGACGAGTTGTTTACTGACCCCTTTCGTGATCGGATAAAGACGCGTACCGCTTCCGCCGGCTAAAATAATCCCTTTCATGGCACTCCCGTAGGTAAACTGAATAAAATTAAAAGGATTATACGCAATGACGGATTAGATATCAATTTAAATAGCGGGGATTTCGAGAGAATTCAGATCAATCAGTGGCCAGAGGAAAAGGCTTGTCGGACGTATTCGGGGATTTTAAAAATAGGGAAGGGTGGCTCCGGATACTGGATTCGAACCAGTGACCAAGTGATTAACAGTCACCTACTCTACCGCTGAGCTAATCCGGAACAGAAAAAAAGGAAATTCTTAAAACGGTGGCTCCGGATACTGGATTCGAACCAGTGACCAAGTGATTAACAGTCACCTACTCTACCGCTGAGCTAATCCGGAATGTTTTTAAGAGGCGTAATTATACGGTATGAAGGTGCGATTGTCAATAAAAAAAGCGTTATTTTGAGCGTTTTCTGGCGATATTTTTCGCGGGAATATAAAAGACGACGTTGGAACGTTCGGTTCGGGCTATTTTTCCTTCCGAACAGAGTGTTTCGAAACGGCGTAGCGTCCCAGTATCGAAAAGCGCCTCGATGTCGTCACGGGTCAGGGGGCGTTTGTCGAGGGTATTGAGTATCTCGTCGTCGCTATACGGCGAGGGGGTAGCGTGCGCGTGGGTGCGTGAGACGATATGGATCGGTAATGCGGGATCAAAAAGACCCGCAATGGCGTGCAGTTCGGTGAAACTCAATCCTTCGACGGGATAGGCCGGAGGGCGGTCAATGGTTCCGATATCGATCCGTTCACAGGTAACTTCCCGTAAAGCACGGTTGAGTGCGGCGATTTGTGCGGGGGTGTCGTTGACCCCTTTGACAAAGAGGATCTCGATGAAAAGTTTCCCGCGGAAAACACGGGAAAAGCGGTGGATCGAATCGATTATCGATCGGACCTCTATCCCTTCTGCGGGGCGGTCAATTTTTTTAAAGACTTCCTGCGTGGCGGCATCGAGGGAGAGTTTGACCTGATCAAGGCGCAGCAGGGTATCGAAGACGACCGGATCGTTCAGGCAGGCGCTGTTGGAGAGAATCAGGGTTTGTGCGTTCCCTTTGATTGCGTCGATTTGTTCGACGAGCTCGCGCAGGTGGGGATACATCGTCGGCTCGCCGTTGGCCGTGATGGTGATGACGTCGATGGCGGGATGTTCGTTCAGCGCTTTTTGTAGATCGGCAATGACGCTGTTGAGGGGAATGACGTCATGCTGTGTTTTCACCGCCTTGGCGGGCGAGAGCTCGCAGTAGAGGCAGTCAAAATTGCACTGCTTGTGATCGGGCGAGAGATCGACACCCAGCGACGCGCCGAAACGACGGGAATAGACGGGGCCGAAGATCGTCTTCATTTGATCTTTTTGCTGACTCTGTGGCACTCGCGGACGAAGTGTTGCGCATTCTCGACGGGGACGTCGGGGAGAATGCCGTGGCCGAGGTTGAAGATATGGCGACGGCCACCCATGATCTCCTGGATCGCTTCGACACATGCGGTCGTCTGCTCTTTGGAGTAGAGGCGGCAGGGCTCCATGTTCCCCTGCAATACATAGCGCTCTCCCAGCTTTTCCTTGGCCAGCGCCATCGGCGTGCTCCAGTCGACGCCGAAGACGTCGAAGTTGCCGTAGACCTTGTCCAAAAACGCGGGAATCCCTTTGGGGAACATGATCACGGGGATGTGAGGATATTTGCCTTTGAGGTATTCGGCGATTTCGACCATGTAGCTCCAGGAGAACTCATCATAACGGCTCGGCTCGATCGCCGCGGCCCAGCTGTCGAAGATCTGCACCACGTCTACGCCCGCTTCGATCTGGTGTTCCATGTAAAGTTTGACCACGTCGGTCACTTTGCGCAGGATTTTGTGGAGCAGCTCGGGATTGGAATACATCATCTTTTTGCAGATGTTGTAGGTTTTGGTCCCCTGACCTTCGATCATGTAGGTGGCCAGCGTCCACGGCGCCCCCGTAAAGCCGATGAGGGCTTTTTCGTCGCCGCGCTCGTCGAGCTGTGCGCGCAAAATTTTGATCGTGTCGTAGACGTAGGTGAGGCGCGATGCCGCTTCGTCTCCGCCGACCAGATCGTTCAGGTCTTCTTCGGTTGCTATCGGTTTGTCGAAGACCGGCCCTTCGCCTTTGACGAAGTCGAGTTTCATCCCCATTTCGTTGGGGACGACGAGGATGTCGCTGAACAAAATCGCCGCATCGACACCGACGAGGTCGAGGGGCTGGATCGTGACTTCGGCGGCCATATCGGGGGCGTGGCAGAGGTTGAGAAAATTCCCGGCGCGCTTGCGTACCTCCATATACTCGGGAAGGTAGCGCCCGGCCTGGCGCATCATCCATACGGGGGTGTAGGGGGTTTCTTTGCCGAAGCAGGCATCGACGAAAATTTTGCTCATTATTGAATCCTTTTCAAAAATTATTTTTTTAGTGGTCGTGATGACCCACTTTGCTCAGGAAATAAAGCCCTACGGCGACGGCCGTGATGGAGAGGGCGAGATAGAGCAGTTCCAGTGCTCCGGTGAACGCCGTGTGTCCCACTTTTTGGAAAAACCCGACGACGAGGACCATGACGATGACTTTGGAAATCTTGTCTTTGAGCTGGTCGAGGGAGTGGACGGCGAGGAGCTGGTTCTCCTTGCCGTGTTCGTCCTTGGCCGGATCGATGTCGGAAATGAACAGTTCGTAAAGGCCGAACGAGAAGATGATCATCACGACCCCGATGAGGTAAAGGTCGACCGCCCCGATGATCCCCCCGACGATTTCCTCATGGAAGTGTGCGGGATGGGCATGGGCGGCATAGGTCTGAATGACGTAGGCCGCGGTATTGTAGACGTCGACGCTGGCGACGGCAAAAAGGACAAACGCTCCGATGAGGCCGAACACGACGGCAAGCAAAATGACGAGCCGCGTACTCCACAACCCGTGTTCAAAGAACTTTTCGATGAAATTCATCTTATTCTCCTTGCATTTCCACCCATTTTTGGGCGATACGGACCGCATTCGTCGCCGCACCGACGCGGAGGTTGTCGGCGACGACCCACAGGTGCAGGACATTGTCGCGGTAGAGGTCGCGGCGAATGCGTCCTACGAACGTCTCGTTCTGGTCCATACACATCGAGGGCATGGGGTAAACGCTGTTTTCAGGTTCATCCAGAACGATGATGTTGGGTGCTTTGCGGAGCAGCTCGCGGGCTTCGTCGGCGTCGACGGCACCGTCGAACGTCAAAGTCAGTGTTTCGGCATGGCCGCGCAGTGTCGGGATACGGACACAGGTTGCGCTCACTTCGATCTCCTTGTGCATGATCTTTTTCGTCTCGTTGACCATTTTGAGCTCTTCTTTCGTGTAGCCGGTGTCGGTGAACGAATCGATCTGCGGGATCGCGTTAAGGGCGATGCGGTGGGCGAATTTTTTCGGCTCCACTTCGTCGAGCTTGAAGGCGAAAAAGGCCTGCATCTGTTCGACGAGCTCTTCCATCGCCGATTTTCCGGCACCCGAGGTCGCCTGGTAGGTGCTGACGTCGACGCGGATCAGGTCGTACGCTTCATCCAGGGGCTTGAGCGCCTGTACCATCTGGATCGTCGAGCAGTTGGGGTTGGCGATGATCCCCGTGTTGGTCCACTGGGCGATATCTTCGGGGTTCACTTCGGGGACGACGAGCGGAACGTTGTCGAACATACGGAAATGGCTGGTGTTGTCGATGACGACCGCTCCGGCTTTGGCCGCGTAAGGGGCAAATTCGGCCGATACGCTTCCGCCCGCGCTGAAGAGGGCGATATCGATCTGTTCTTCGTCAAATACGGTCGGCGTGAGTTCTTTGATCACCAATTCCTGGTCATTGAACGTGACCGTAGTTCCGGCGCTGCGGGCGCTTGCGAGAGGTACGATCTTGGCATAGGGGAAGTCGATCTCTTCGAAAATGCGCAAGATCTCTTCGCCGACGGCGCCGCTGGCACCGACGATTGCAACGTTGTAACGTTTCATTGGAGGGTATCCTTGAAGGTGATAAAATTCACCGCATAATTTTTGGGCGATTATACCCAAACGGTGCTTATATTCGCCCCAAACCGCGCGCTTCGAGGAAGAGCTCTTCGGCGCCGATCCGATTTCCGTCACTGAGAATCGCGGAGCGTTCCACGACGGAGATCAGTTCGCGGATATTTCCCGGCCAGGAGTAGTTTTCCAGCGCCGCTTTGGCTTCGGGACTGAATGTTTTGGATTCAAAACCGTATCGCGCGCAGTAGCGTTCCAGCGCGGCTTCGGCGATCGGAAGAATCTCTTCGCGCCGCTCGCGCAGCGGAGGGATCAGAAGGGGGATCGTATTGAGGCGGTAATAGAGGTCTTCGCGGAAGCCCCCCTCTCCGATTTTCCGGCTGAGGTCGGCATTGGTAGCGGTGATGATCCGCACGTCGATTTTGGTGTTTTTCGACGATCCAAGCCGCCGGATTTCGCGCTCTTGCAGTACCCGGAGCAGTTTGGCCTGCAGGGAGTAGGGCATTTCGCCGATTTCGTCCAAAAACAGGGTCCCCCCCTCGGCGAGTTCGAATTGCCCCGCTTTGGCTTCGGCGGCATCGGTAAAGGCCCCTTTTTCAAATCCGAAGAGCTCGCTTTCGATCAGATTGTCGGGGATGGCGGCCATGTTGATCGCGACGAAAGGCTTGGAAGCACGGGGGGAAGAGTGATGAATGTGGCGGGCGAGGACCTCTTTTCCCACGCCGCTCTCTCCGAGGAGCATGATGCTCGCATCGGTTGCAGCCGCTTTGGCGAGGCGCTCGAGGAGTTTTTCGAGGGCGGGGGAGGTACCCAGAAACGATTCGCCCCCTTCTGTCTTGGCCGCCCCCGTTTTGGGGGTTTTGTGAACGACCGTCGCACTCCGTTCGATCGCGGCGATGAGGGTTTCGATTTCGAACGGCTTGAGGAGAAAATCCTTGACTCCCAGTTGGATCGATTCGATGGCACGGGTGAGGGTGGCGTTTCCGGTGATGATGATCACTTCGTATTTTCCGCCAAGCGTTTTGACGAATTCGATGCCGTCCATCCCGGGCATGTTGATGTCGCTGATGATGAGGTCGAACGTATCGTCGAGCTTTTTAAGGGCGTCACGGGCATTTTTGAAAGTGTGGACGTCGTATTGCTCGAAATCGCCCATGGCGATTTCGAGGGATTTACGCATGTTGATATCGTCTTCGACAATCGCGATTTTCATCCGGGGCCTTTTCAACGGTTATTTGATCAGGGCGATTGTAACAGACTCATCATTAAACTCGACTGCGTAACAGCGGGTAGGGAGGGTAAGGATCTCCTGCGTGCGGATCTGCGATTGTACGGTGCGGGTATCGCTTTTGATCCGCCCCGTTTCGAAGAGGGCATATTCGAGGAAAGCGCTTTTTTCTCGTTCCAAAACCTCTTTGAGAGGTTCTTGCGGACGACGTTGAAGGAAAAGTTCCTCCGAAATCCCACCGGTGCAGGTGCGCATCGCTTTGGAAACGTCGAAAGCTTCGTAAACGGGTTGGGAATTTTGGGTGGCGAGCCGGTACCCTACATAGTAGTGGTCGGCTCCGAAGCAGAGGGTAGGGATTAACGCAATACCCGTGAGTAAGACAGGGCGATTTCCATTTCGACTTCGCACAGACCCTCTTTGAACGTCGTATTGGTGACGTTGGCGCCGCGTACCAGCGCTTCGACCGACGTGCGGGTACTCGACTGGACGAGCATCAGGTTTTTAATGGTATCTTGCCCTTCGACCTGGACCCCTTTGACCTTTTCGGCAATCTGGCGGTAGCCGTCGGCCATGGCCGCGCGCTTGGCCAGCGCGTAAGCCTGTGCCGGAGAAGCGGTGACCGAAGGGGCGACGCCCTGGCCGGTGACGGTGATGACGAGTTCACTGTCGGATTTGAGAATGGGCTCGACACAGTTTCCGTCCGTGCCGCTGTAGACACATTTGACCTGTGTCTCCGATTCGTTGCCCGACAAAAAGCCCGCGTGCAGGGCGGATACGCTCAGAAATAACGCAAGAGCTGCAGAAATTCGCATACTGTGTTCCTTAAAGTTTCATTGACTTGGCTGATTTCAGCAAAAATCATTCCAATTCGAACGAACCTTCGTCGTTCTCGCCGTCGCCTTCTTCTTCGTCGTTTTTCGGGCAGCGTGAAATGCTCGCGACGTCATCCCCTTTGACGATGTATACACCGCTGGTGTTACGTCCGGATTTGGCAATCGTCTGCATGTCGACGCGGATCATTTTGCCCGCTTTGGTCAGCGCCATCATGTCCATGCTCTCGTCAACCATCAGACATCCGACGACGGTCGAACCTGTTTTGGCGTTGAGTTTCATCGCGATGACTCCGGACCCGGCACGGTTGGTGAGGCGGTATTCTTCCGCGGTCGTCCGTTTGCCGATCCCTTTTTCGCTTACCATGAGGATCTCTTCGTCGTCGGATTTGATGATGTTCGCATCGACGACCTGGTCGCCCTCGATCTTGAACTTGATACCGCGGACCCCGCGGGTGCTGCGTCCCTGGTCACGGGTTTTGTCAATTTCAAATTTGATGCACTGCGCGAATTTGGTGACGATGAAGAGGTATTTGGTCTCTTCGTTTGCAATGTGGGCAGTGACGAGAGTGTCCCCCTCATCGAGCACGATCGCACGAACGCCGGTGCTGCGGATGTTGGAGAATTCGTTCAGCGCCGTACGCTTGACGATACCGTTTTGGGTAAAGAAGACGAGCGATTTGTTTTCGTCGAAGTCGGTCGTCGGGATCACCGAACGGATCTTTTCGTCCGCTTCGAGGTTGATCAGGTTGACGACCGCTTTTCCTTTCGCCGTGCGTGATCCTTCGGGGATCTTGTACACTTTGAGCCAGTGCAGCTGTCCCCGGTCGGTGACGAACATCAGCGTATCGTGCGTGTTGCAGGTATAGAATTTTTCGATGAAGTCGTCGTCGTAGGTCGTGACGGCGACTTTGCCTTTGCCGCCGCGGCGCTGTTTTTCGTAAGCGGCGAGCGGTACCCGTTTGATGTAGCCGCGGTGGGTGATCGTAACGACCATCGGTTCGTTGGGGATCAGGTCTTCGATGTTGATATCGTCGTAGTTGTCCTCGATGTCGGTCAGACGCGGGATGTTGTACTGTTCGACGAGCTCGGTGAACTCCTCTTTGATGATCCCTTTGAGAACCTCTTCGCTGCGGAGGATGCTCTCGAGGTATTCGATGTGTGCGAGGATTTCGCGCAGTTCGTTTTCGATTTTTTCACGCTCGAGTCCGGTGAGGCGCTGCAGACGCATGTCGAGAATCGCCTGCGCCTGGATGGGGGAGAAACCGAATTGCTCCATCAGGCCGTTTTTCGCGCTCTCGCCGTCCGCGCTGCCGCGGATCAGTTTGATGATCGCGTCGATGTGATCGAGCGCTTTTTTCAGACCTTCGAGGATATGGGCGCGGGCTTTGGCTTTTTCGAGATCGAAAATCGTGCGGCGGATAATGACCGTTTTGCGGTGATTGATGAAATGGCCCAACATTTCGAGCAGGGTGAAGACGCGGGGCTCCTGGTTGAACGTCGAGAGCATGATGATCCCGAACGTCGTCTCCATGTTCGTCGATTTGTAAAGGTTGTTGAGGACGATTTCGCTCATCGCGTCACGTTTGAGTTCGATAACGACACGGATCCCTTCACGGTCGGATTCGTCGCGGATTTCGCTGATCCCCTCGATAAATTTGTCTTTGACGAGTTCGGCGATGCTTTCGATCAAGCGCGCTTTATTGACCTGGTAGGGGAGTTCGTCGATGACGATGACGTCTTTGTTCGATTTTTTCTCGATGTGGGTTTTGGCCCGTACGCGGATACGTCCCCGGCCGGTTTCGTACGCGTCCAGGATCCCTTTTTTCCCGTAGATGGTACCGCCCGTCGGGAAGTCGGGGGCTTTGATAAACTGCATGATGTCGATCAGCGAAGCACCCGGATTGTCGATCAGGTAGACGAGCGCCTGAAGCACTTCCTGGGGATTGTGGGGAGGAATGTTCGTCGCCATACCGACGGCGATACCGGCCGAACCGTTGATCAGAAGATTCGGAACGCGGGTCGGAAGGACGTCGGGTTCTTGCGTCGTGCCGTCGTAGTTGTCGACCATGTCGACGGTGTCTTTGTCGAGGTCTTTAAGCAGTTCCCCCGCATAGCGGGTCATCCGCGCTTCGGTATAACGCATGGCCGCGGCGTTGTCGCCGTCGACCGAACCGAAGTTCCCCTGCCCGTCGACGAGCGGTGCGCGCATCGAGAACGGTTGGGCCATACGGACGAGGGCGTCGTAGACGGAGGTGTCGCCGTGCGGGTGGTACTGACCGATGACATCCCCGACGATACGGGCTGATTTTTTGTACTTGGCGCCTGCGGAGAGGTTGAGTTTATCCATCGCGTAGAGAATACGGCGGTGTACCGGTTTGAGCCCGTCGCGTACATCGGGAAGCGCCCGCCCGATGATGACGCTCATCGAATAGTCGAGGTAACTGCTCTTGAGGGTGTCCTCAATATTAATATCGTTGATTTCGCTGTTGTCTAGCAGATCGTTCATTTCGTCCCCGGAAAGTGAAGATTGGTTGGCTGATTATAGCTCAACGAGACTTAAAGTCTCAAAATCTGTTTTTTTCGGATCGACGGGCGCTTCATTGCTTAATTAATTAAATAAGGTTACAATTATTCAAACGATTACCTACGATGCGGAGATATCCATTATTATGAAAAAAATTGAAGCGGTTATCAAACCTTTTAAACTCGAAGACGTGAAAGACGCCCTGGCCGAAATCGGGATCACCGGGATGACGGTGAGCGAAGTCAAGGGATACGGACGCCAGAAAGGGCACAGTGAACTCTACCGGGGTGCCGAGTACGTCGTCGATTTCCTTCCCAAAATCAAAATGGAAATGATCGTGGATGACGCTATGGCCGATCAGGTCGTCAGCACGATCGTCGAAGCGGCCCGTACCGGCAAAATCGGCGACGGCAAGATTTTTGTCAGCGATGTCGAGCGTATCATCCGTATCCGTACGGGCGAAACCGACGGCGACGCGATCTAATCCCCTTTATTAATGTACCCGCGCGCCCGCGCGGGCGGCCCCTTTCCCCCCATTTTTGACTGCTTTCTAAATGATCTTTATAATTGATTAAAAAATAATCAACAACGTGCATCTTCTTGATTCCCTTAGCTTGTACAATGGTACGTGACATTTCAGTTAATACGGGATTGTTCGAAGGATCAACCTACATAAGGAGAGGATAATGAAAAAGTGGCTTTTAGCTTTATCGCTACTTGGCGTATCGGCATTTGCCGAAGAAGCGGCCGCAGCACCTGTACTCAATTCGGGTGATACGGCTTGGATGATGATGTCGACGGCGCTGGTCATGCTGATGACGCCGATCGGTCTGGCAATGTTCTATGCGGGGATGACGAGAGCGAAAAACGTTCTCAACACCTACGCCATGGTATTCGGAGCGTTTGTCGTCGCGTTTATCGCGTGGGTTGTCGCCGGTTTCTCGATTGCGTTCGGAACGGCGGAAGGGCCGATGAATCAGGTCATCGGGGGATTCGGTCATCTGATGCTCAGCGGTATCAGCTGGACGGAGTTTGCGAGCGTTGATCTGGGACAGCTTTATCCGAAGTTCGTCTTTGTCGTTTTCCAGGGAACATTCGCCGCGATCACGGTGGCGATTGCCGCGGGATCGGTGATTGAGCGGATGAAGTTTTCGACGTGGATGGTGTTCGCTTTCATCTGGACGATCGTGGTCTACGCTCCGATTACCCATATGGTATGGGGCGGCGGTTACCTGTTCAACGAAGGGGCTCTTGATTTCGCCGGCGGTACCGTCGTGCACATGAACGGCGGTTTGGCCGGTCTGGTACTTGCGCTGCTGATCGGCAAACGTGCGGGCTATCCGAAAACGGCGATGAAACCCGCCAGCGTCATTCTCACCGCCATCGGTGCCGGGCTGCTCTGGTTCGGATGGTACGGATTCAACGGGGGATCGGCTTTCGGTGCCAACGCGATTGCGGGTGTCGCCTATCTGACGACGACGATTGCGGCTGCGGTAGCGACCCTGACATGGATCATCGTGGAGTACGCGGTGTTCAAAAAACCCACCCTGCTCGGTGCGGCGACCGGTGCGATCGCGGGTCTGGTCGCCATCACTCCGGCTGCCGGTTTCGTCGATGTCTCGGGTGCATTCATTATCGGTGCGGTGGGAGCCCTCGTAGCGTTCTACGGCGTGACGGTGCTGAAGAAAAAACTGGGCTATGACGATTCACTCGACGCTTTCGGGGTTCACTTCCTCGCAGGTCTTTGGGGTGCGATCGCGACGGGTGTCTTCGCTCTGTACACTCCTAACGGCGACAACGCGCTGTTGTGGTCGGGGCCGCTCAAAGACGCGGGTGACCGTATGGGACAGATCATGGTACAGGCGGAGTCGGTACTGATCGTCGGACTTTTCACCCTGGTCGGAACGATCGTGGTCTACTACGTCGCGATGGCATTGACGGGAGGTTCGCGTGTCAACGAGGAGCAGGAGAGCCAGGGGCTTGACGAATCGGTACACGGCGAACGCGGATTTAACCTATAAGGAACAGACAATGAAAAAAATTGAAGCGGTTATCAAACCTTTTAAATTGGAAGACGTCAAGGATGCGTTGGCCGAGATCGGAATCACCGGGATGACGGTGAGCGAGGTCAAAGGTTACGGACGCCAGAAAGGGCACAGCGAACTCTATCGCGGTGCCGAATACGTGGTCGATTTCCTCCCCAAAATCAAAATGGAGATGGTGGTGGACGACGCGATGGTAGACCAGGTGGTCAATACCGTCGTCGAAGCGGCCCGCACCGGCAAAATCGGGGACGGGAAAATTTTCGTCAGCGATGTCAGTAAAATCGTCCGTATCCGTACGGGCGAAACGGATGTCGAAGCCATTTAACGCTGATGCATACACCCCCCCCGGAAGTTGCCCGCATCTTTTGGATGCGGGCAGCTTCCATTTTGATTAAAAATTAATCAATTATTCTTCTCTGTTCCCTACGATTGCATTTATAATGCCCGTCTTGATATTCTGATAAAGGCGAAGTATGGATCTTTCCTACGCACTTGATACCCTGTTTGCCCTTTTTTCGATCACCTTGATCATCCTGATGGTCCCCGGTTTCGCCATGCTCGAAGCGGGTCTGGTACGGACGAAAAACGTCTCCAGCGTGTTGACGGTCAACGTCATGATCTACGCCGTGGCGTCGATGGCGTTTATCCTCGTCGGATTCGAGCTGGCTTTTGGCGGTTATCACAGCACCTCGATGAGCCAGTGGGCGTTTTTCATGTTTCAGATGGCGTTTGTCGGTAAAGCGATCAACATTATGAGCGGCGGTGTCGGCGAGCGTGCGAAACTGCTTCCTCTCACCCTTTTCACCGTTATCATGGGTGCCTTGATCTACCCCACGTCGGTCAACATCAGCTGGGGGAGCGACTGGCTCAAGGATACGGTGCTGGATCTGAACTTCGTCGATCTGGCCGGTTCCACCGTCATCCACTCGACGGGGGGATGGGCGCTGCTGGCCGCGATTCTCATCATTGGGGCGCGTAAAGGGCGTTATGCCGGAAACCAGATCCGGGTCATCCCCGCATCCAATATCCCGCTCGTCGTTCTGGGCGCGATGCTGCTGTGGATCGGATGGTTCGGGTTCAACGGCGGATCGGTCGGTAGCATCGCGACCAAAGAGGCCGCCGACAGCGTCGCGCTGACGGTATTCAATACCAATACGGCCGGACTGGCCGGTGCGATTGCGGCGGGAGTGCTGATCTACATCCGCTACCGTCTGTTTGATATCACGATGATTCTCAACGGGGCGCTGGGGGGACTCGTCGCGATCACCGCCGGCCCGCACCTTTATGCGACGGCGGATGCAATCGCGGTCGGGGGGATCGGCGGCGCGCTGGTCGTTCTGGCGGTTCCGCTGTTTGACCGTTTCCGAATCGACGATCCCGTCGGGGCTTTGTCGGTGCACCTGGTAAACGGAATCTGGGGGACCCTGGCGGTCGGAGTGTTCGCCGCGGATCCTGCCGGCGGGGTGACGTTTCTCAACCAGCTCAAAGGAGTTGCGGTCATCGGGGCGTTCGTATTTGGCGTGTCGTTTGCCCTGATTTACCTGATCAACATCGTGATTCCGTTCCGTGCAAGCGACGAGGAACAGCTTCAGGGCCTCGACGTCAGCGAATGCGGGCTGGAGTCGTATCCCGAGTTCAAACGGGCTATTTAACACTGCTGTAACATTTCTTCACTATTCTTTCCGCGGAGGTTTTTCCTCCGCAAAGACTCTTTTACCAACCTCGTTGTATAATCGGTTATTGTTTATGAAGTGAAAAGGGATTTGATGAGTATATACCGTGAATATGACATCCGGGGCATTTTTGACAAAGAACTGAACGAAGAGACGATTACCCGCCTGGGGTACGCGCTGGCCGATGAAATGCGACCGTTCGGAGAGTACGTCGCGGTCGGATACGACGCGCGCAGCCATTCGCCGATTCTGTTTGAATATCTTGCCGCCGGGTTGAATGCCGGAGGGATGAAAGTGCTCGGGATGGGGATGGTTCCTACCCCCGTTAACTATTTTTGCAATTATCAGGAATTCGAGGGAATTACACCTTGTGCATCGGTAATGATCACCGGATCGCACAATCCGAGCGAATACAACGGATTCAAAATCACGATCAACAAGGCTCCGTTTTTCGGTGAGCAGATTTATGCTTTAGGACGTAAAATCGACACCTTGCCCTTTCCGCCGAAAGTGGATCGCGACGTGACGCCAATCGATGCGTTGAGCCGATACAAATCGTTCATGATCGATGCCTTCGCGCATCTCAAAGGGATGAAAACCAGGATTGTTTACGATTGCGGCAACGGGGTCGCCGGATTGGGGCTGGTGGATATTTTCAGCGCGTTGGAACTCGATACGAAAGGGATTTACGTCGATCCGGACGGAACGTTTCCCAATCACCACCCCGATCCGAGCGAAGAACACAATCTCGAAGATGTCAAAGCGTTGTTGGAAAAAGAGGGGGACATCGCGTTCGCCTACGACGGCGATTCCGACCGCATTGCGGTATTGACGCCTAAAAACAACATCAAAGGGGATATGATGGCCCTGTTGTATGCGATGAAAATGGAACATCCGACCGTCATCGGAGAGGTGAAATGCTCGCAGGTGATGTACGATACGCTCCGCGAGCGCGGAGCGACGGCGGTGATGTACAAAACGGGACACTCCAACCTCAAAGTGAAGATGAAAGAGCTTCATGCCGACCTGGCGTGCGAAGTGAGCGGTCACGTCTTTTTTGCCGACCGTTATTTCGGGTACGACGACGCGATCTACGCGACGCTCCGGATGCTGGAGCTGATCCAGGAGGGGATCGACCTCGATGCCGAGATCGCCAAGCTTCCGAAAGTGTTTTCGACCGAAGAGATCAAGGTGAAAACGACCGAGCAGGAAAAATTCCCCCTTATCGCGAAACTCAAGGAACTGCTGAAAAATCCGCCTGCCGGATTTCCGGCCATCCGCGAGATCATCGATGTCGACGGGGTACGGGTCATTTTCGACCACGGATGGGGGCTGGTCCGCGCCAGCAACACGACCCCGGTCCTCGTCACCCGCTTCGAATCGACGGATGAGGCCGAAGCCAAACGCTACGAAGAAGCCCTCAACGCCCTCATCCAGACCGCTCAACAAGAACTAAAGGCATAACCCATGAAAACAATCACCCTCACGATGCCGCTGGACATGCACCTTCACCTCCGCGACGGCGAGATGCTCGAAACCGTCGCCCCCCTGACGTCGTACAGTTTCAGCGGGGCGCTCGTAATGCCCAACCTCGTCCCCCCTGTAACGACCAAAGAGATGGTGCTGGGGTACAAAGAGCGGATTTTGCATGCGACGGGGGCGGATGATTTCGAACCCTATATGACGTTGTTTTACCAAAACTACAGCCGTGCTTTCCTCGAAGAGGTCAAAGACGACATCACTGCGATCAAACTCTACCCCAGCGGGGTGACGACGAACTCCGAAGGGGGCGTCGCCTCCTTCGACATCGAGTCGATGCGCGAGACGCTCGAAGCGATGAGCGATCTTGGGATCGTCCTCTCGGTACACGGCGAGACAAACGGTTTCGTCATGGACCGCGAAGCGGAATTTATGAGCGTCTACGAGATGCTGGCCTCCCATTTTCCGAAACTCAAGATCGTGATGGAACACATCACGACCCGCGATGCGGTGGAGATGCTGGACAAATACGACAACCTTTATGCGACGATCACGGTGCACCATCTTCTGATCACGCTTGATGACGTTGCGGGGGGATTGTTGCGGCCGCATCTGTTCTGCAAACCGATCGCCAAGCGCCCCCACGACCGTGACGCACTGCTGAGCGTGGCGCTCGAAGCGCACCCCAAGGTGATGTTCGGCTCCGACAGCGCCCCCCATCCCAAACACACGAAAGAATCGTGCGGCTGCGGGGCCGGGGTCTTTACCGCCCCCATCGCGCTGCAGCTGCTGTGCGAGATTTTCGACGCCCACGGCAAGCTCGACAACCTGCAGGCGTTCGTCAGCGACAACGCGCAGCGGATTTACGGCATCTGTGCGGAGTACAAAGAAGTAACCCTCGCAAAACGCGAATTCCACGTCCCCGACATCTACGGCAGCGTCGTACCGATGAGGGCGGGCGAAATTCTCAAATGGTCGATCGAGCGTGTCGACTAAAATCCTCCTCCTCGAAGACGACCTCCTGTTCGGCGAATCGATCGCCGATTTATTGGAGGAAGAAGGATTCGAGGTCTGTTTTTGCCGCAACGGCCAGGAAGCGCTGGACGCAACCTATGTCAACCATTTCGATCTGTACCTGCTTGACATCAACGTTCCGCTGATCGATGGCCTCTCCCTGCTGCGTGAACTCCGGCGCGCCAACGATATGACCCCCACGATTTATCTCACTTCCCATCAGGAGACGGGAGTGCTCTCCGAAGCGTTCGAAATCGGTGCCGAAGATTACCTGAAAAAGCCTTTTGATACGGAGGAACTGATCGTCCGGGTCCATGCCCTTCTGCGCCGGAGCAAGGGGAATACCCGACGGTGTGCGGGGGATTTGTGCATCGACGAGCGGCACAAATGCGTGATGCTCGGTGACAAAGAGATCCCTTTTACCCTCAAAGAATACCAGCTCATGGCGCTGTTCATCCAAAACGTGGGAGAGATTGTCACGAAAGAGATGATTATGGATGCGTTGTGGAGCCCGTCGGAAATGATCAGCGAAGGGGCGGTGCGGGTCTATATCAACCGTCTCAAGCAGGAGATCGGCTCGGAGCGGATTGTCAACATTCGCGGCGTGGGGTATCGGCTTGTTCCGTAGTGTCGAAATCGCCCTCACGTCGCTGTACGTTTTCACGACGGCGGTACTGGTCGGAGGGATCTATTACCTGCATCAGGTGATCGGGTTTCAGCAGTGGGGGGTGATTGCCCTGGGGGTGCTGCTCGTAACCGTCGGGGTGGGAAGGATCCTGGCCAAAATCGCCCTCGATCCGCTCAGAGAACATTTTGACCATCTCGAACGCCTCTCGAAAGAGACGCTGCACGAGCTTAATCTCCCGGTGAACACCATCACCGCCAACGTAGAGATGCTTCGTAAAACGAATACCGACGAAAAAAGCCTCAAGCGGCTCGAACGGATCGAGACGGCGGCAACGATGCTCAAAGAACGGTATAATGAGCTCGATTATTTGATCAAAAAGCAGATGGAACGTGAGCGGATCGAAGCGTTCGATCTCGAATCGGCGGTTCGCGAACGGCTCGATTTTCTCCGTCCCCTCTACCCCGGGACGGCGTGGGAAGTGCGTACCGTGCCCCACAACGTGGAATGCGACCGGATAGGATTGGGAAAGGTGATCGACAATCTCGTTGAAAACGGGATCAAGTACTCTGCCCAGTCCCCCGTCATTTCGATCGTTATGGAGTCCAATACCCTCAGCATCTGCGACAGGGGAAAGGGGATGGACGAGATCACCCTGATGCGGATCTATGATCGTTATTACCAAAGCGATGATGCGATGGCGGGGTACGGGATCGGCCTGGGACTGGTCAAACGTTATTGCGACCGTCACGGCATCGGATTGCATGTCGCTTCCCGACCGGGGGAGGGGACGTGCGTCAAACTTGAATTTAAAAAAGGAGAAAAACAGAATGGATAACAGTTGGCTTACGTGGGCGGAACAGGCACTTGACTACGGAGTAATCGGGATTTTGGTGGTGATGAGCGTCGTGTCGCTGTGGTTTTTTATCGAGCGTCTGATGACCTACGGGTCGATCCGCATCGGGGATTACGAGACGAAAGAGGAGCTCGAGCTGGATCTAGGCAACAACGTCAGCACCATTGCGACGATCGGATCGAACGCCCCTTACGTAGGGCTTCTGGGAACGGTTTTGGGGATTATGATCACTTTTTATGCCCTGGGAGACGCCGGTGCGGTCGATCCCAAAAAGATTATGACGGGTCTGGCATTGGCGCTAAAAGCGACGGCGATGGGTCTTGTGGTCGCGATCCCCTCGATCGTGTTCTACAATATCCTGCTGCGGAAAATGGAAAAGATCATCACCCGTTGGGAAATCCAGAACAAAACCAAAGGATAACCGATGAAGAAAATGAAACGGATCGATTCGATCAACGTCATCCCCTTCATCGACATCATGCTGGTGTTGCTGGTGATGGTGCTTACCACCGCGACGTTCGTCAAAACGGGACTGATCCCCGTCGATCTCCCCGAAGCCAAAGGCGCTTCGGCCGAGCATAAGCCCAGCGAGCTGAAGCTTACGATCAAAAAAGACGGGACGCTGTGGATTGACGAGAAGACGCAGGTGAGCCTGGAACAGTTCGAACAACAAGTGATCCGGGGGGGCAAGGAGATGACGGTGGTCCTCTACAGCGACAAAGAGGCCGCATTCCAGAACTTTGTCGGCGTTATGGACGTTCTTAAACGTCTCGGGCACGAGCAGCTCTACATCGTCACCGACAAAAAGTAAACCATGCATCGGATCAGCAACTACGTTTACGCCCGTGACGAGCTGCTGGGGATGGAGATACCCACCAAACGTCTTCCCAACCCCTACCGCGATTTTCCCTACATGGTGCTCGAAGGGGTTCTAAGCCCCGCAGAGTGCCGTGCCATCACCGAGTCTGCGTTGGCGGACCGCGACGGGGTAGCCGCAGAACTTCGGGGAAAATCGCTCGACACGGCGATCCGTAAGACCGATATCCATACGCTGACCCCCGGCCATCGTGCGGTGTATGAGGCCTGTTTTGCCGCGGTTCGCACGGAAATTGAACAATTTTTTGCCCTCTCGCTGGGGGGTGGGACCGATGTGCAGGTCCTGGGGTATGGGCCCGGATCGTTTTACGTCCGGCACTCGGACGATTCGAGCGAACTGCGCGACAGTGAGGGGAACACGATAGGATTTCGCGCCGTCGCCCCGGAGCGGAAGCTCACGACGGTGTTGTTTACGACCTCTTACACCCCCCATCCGACCGATACGGACCACTTCAGCGGAGGAGAACTGCTTTTCAACTACCTTTGCGACGAGTCGGGAAACACGATTACGCTGCGTCCCGAAGCGGGGGATATGGTCGTGTTTCTTTCCAACCCCTATTTCTCTCATGAAGTACTTCCGGTTAAAGAGGGATTCCGCCTCTCACTCGTACAGTGGCACGATGCCCACTTTTAAAAAGATTAAAAAGACGAAACCAATTTCCGGTTATAAGTTATAATTTCTCCATCAATTATAACGAGGATGCAGATGCGTTACTTTTACAGTTCGTTCGCAATCATGGCCATCGGTCTGATTACGGCGTATTTTCTGGGCGGCCTGGCCGCGGTGTACATCACCTTTTTGTTGACGGTATTGGAGATTTCACTCTCGTTTGACAATTCCGTCGTCAATGCCAAGGTGCTGGAGACGATGGACCCGATTTGGCAGAAACGGTTTATCCTCTTCGGTATCCCCATCGCGGTGTTCGGAATGCGTCTGGTGTTCCCGCTGGCGATCGTGTCGTTTGTGACGGGCATGGGGATGATCGAAACCCTTCAGGTGGCGATGAATCAGCCCGATGAGTACGAAAAGGTGCTCAAAACGACCGAGGGGACGATTTTCGCGTTCGGGGGAGCGTTCTTGCTGATGGTGTTTCTGGACTTTTTCTTTGAGGAAAAGGACATCAAATGGGTGACCTTCGTCGAAGGTTCCAGATTCATGGAAAAAGCCTCCAGTGTCAACAACATCGAGCTTATCACGGCTATCATGGTCGGGATTGCGCTGGGGCACATCACGCAGGATTTCGGGATCGTTCAGGCCTTCATGTACGGTGTACTGCTGCACTCCCTGCTGGGGATGCTGGACCATTTCCTCTCTTCCGAAACGGTCAAGAGCGGGATCGCTGGCTTCGTTTACCTCGAAGTGTTGGACGCCAGTTTCAGTTTCGACGGCGTCATCGGGGCGTTTGCGCTTACCAGCAACATTTTCATCATTATGATCGGTCTTGGTGTCGGAGCGATGTTCGTGCGGAGTATGACCATCTATTTTGTCGAGCATAAAACCCTCTCGCATTTCCGCTATCTCGAACACGGCGCCCACTACGCGATCGGTATCCTCGCGCTGATCATGCTGATGAAGATTACGATGCACGTCAGCGAACTCGTGACGGGGACAATCGGAATCGGACTGATCCTGATTGCCTTTTTGCATTCCGTCTGGGAAAACAAAAGAGCCAACGAATCCCTCTAATCTTCCAAGCCGTCGCTTGCGGCGGCATTCTTGCGTACTTTAAAATACTTCAGAATACCGTAAAAACTGATCATCAGCCAGATGAACTCCATCAGAAACGATGCCAGATTCCAGTCAAACATCAGCGAGACGATGATCAACAGTGCACCGATCGCGTTGAGCAGTGAAAAACTCAGATCCCGCGCGTCCATTTTTTCGACCTGCAGCAGGATGTAGGCGATGACGATGAGTACGACTCCGAAAATACCGATGAGGTCGGTGAGTGAAAGTTCCATGAGGACTCTTTAGCGTGAGGTGGTTCGTATTATAGCGTGTGGAGGGAAAAGGGGTATAATATTGGTATTTTACAGTTTTTAGCAGTTTAAAACATGTTTGTTTTCATTTTGTTCTGAAGCCTTCGGCAGTGCTACGCACAGCGCCTACGGTTTCGTTCGGGCAAGCGTGACGGGATTGCTATTTTATATTAAGCCGCCAGCGGTACCTTCGGTACAACGCTTTTGGTTTCGTTCGCCGAAACGCCAAGCAGTTGGCGTTTCTTAGAGCGAACTCACATCATACCCGGCATTCCGCCCATGCCGCCCATGTCCGGCATGGCAGGTTTGTCTTCTTTGATCTCGTGGATCGTCGCTTCGGTGGTCAGGAGGAGACTGGAGACCGATACCGCGTTGGTGAGAGCTACGCGCTCCACTTTAAGCGGATCGATGATACCCGCTTCGAACATGTCGACGTATTCGCCGGTCGCGGCGTTGAAGCCGATGTTTTCGCTCGTAGCGGTCGCGATCGTGTTGACGACGACACCCGCGTCGTATCCCGCATTGTCGGCGATCTGTTTGACCGGAGCCTTGATCGCGCGGAGGATGATTTCGCATCCGATTTTCTGATCCCCGGCAAGATCGAGGTTGACTTTGGCCGCCGCACGGATCAGGGCCGCACCGCCTCCGATGACGATCCCTTCTTCAACGGCCGCTTTGGTCGCAGAGAGGGCGTCGTCGACGCGGTCTTTTTTCTCTTTCATTTCGGTTTCGGTCGCGGCACCGACTTTGATGACCGCTACGCCGCCCGCCAGTTTCGCCAGACGTTCCTGGAGTTTTTCTTTGTCGTATTCGCTGGTGGTCGCTTCGATCTGGGTACGGATCTCCTTGATGCGCGCTTCGACCATCGCTTTGTCTCCCGCACCGTCGACGATCGTCGTGTTGTCTTTGCTGATGACGACGCGCGCGGCGTTACCAAGGTCGGCGATCGTAGCGCTCTCGAGTGTGCGTCCGATCTCTTCGCTGATCACCTGACCGCCCGTGAGGACCGCAATATCCTGCAGCATCGCTTTGCGGCGATCGCCGAATCCCGGAGCTTTGACCGCGGTGATGTTGAGAATACCGCGGAGTTTGTTGACGACCAGGGTCGCGAGGGCTTCCCCTTCGACGTCTTCGGCAATGATAAGCAGCGGGCGCGAGCTTTTCTGAACCTGTTCAAGAACCGGTAGAAGGTCTTTGAGGTTCGAAATTTTCTGATCGA
Source organism: Campylobacterota bacterium (assembly GCA_040752835.1). NCBI lineage: Bacteria > Pseudomonadati > Campylobacterota > Campylobacterota bacterium. The sequence continues at coordinate 156,943 of JBFMGG010000008.1, forward strand.
AGAGGAGGATAAACGGATGATCCAGCTCTACGGTCATTTTTTCGGAGTTGTTGATGAAATAGGGGCTCAGGTAGCCGCGATCGAACTGCATACCCTCGACGACATCGAGTTCGTCGTTGATCCCTTTGGCCTCTTCAACGGTGATGACACCGTCGCGGCCCACTTTTTCCATCGCTTCGGCGATCATCGCACCGATGCGCTCATCGGAGTTGGCTGAGATGGTAGCGACTTGCGCGATCTCTTTTTTATCGTTGATGATACGGCTGGACGCTTTAAGGTTCTCCAGAATCGCTTCGAGCGCTTTGTCCATCCCCCGTTTGACTTCGACGGGGTTGGCACCCGCAGTGATGTTGCGGAGTCCCTCCTGGTAAATCGCGTTGGCCAGAACGGTTGCGGTGGTGGTACCGTCACCCGCTTCGTCGGCGGTGTTGGATGCGACTTGTTTCACCAACTGCGCCCCCATGTTTTCGAGCGCGTCTTTGAGCTCGATCTCTTTGGCGACCGATACGCCGTCTTTGGTGATGGTGGGCGAACCGTAGCTTTTCTGGATCAGGACATTACGGCCGCGCGGCCCCATGGTCACTTTTACGGCATCGGTGAGTTTTTGGACGCCTGCGGCAAGTTTGTTGCGCGCGTCATCGGAAAAATGGATTTCTTTTGCCATCGTTTACTCCTTGAATAATTATTTGATGATTCCAAGCAGATCGTCTGCATCGATTACGAGGTACGTTTTACCTTCCAGAGTCAGTTCATTGCCGGCATATTTCCCGAAAACGACGGTATCACCTGTAGAAACGTTTTCGACCTGGCTACTTACGGCAACGACGGTTCCCTGAGAAGGTTTCTCTTTTGCGTTGTCGGGGATGATGATTCCCGAAGCGGTTTTGGTGGCCTCTTCGAGGCGCTCAACCAATACACGGTTTCCAAGTGGTTGGAAGTTCATAGCGTTTCCTTTTATGAGATGAATTTTTACGGCGGAGATTTTACAGGAGTTTAGCTCAAATGTCAATAGTCTTAGTCTTAAAGACTCAATAGTAGTGAGTATTGCCGAATACATAAAAGTGAGTGCTTTTGTGCTCCCAAAGGGTTCGTTTCACTTTTAGCTAACAATAAGTTAATCATCATTATAATTCCGGTCTTCCATTACGATGGCTGGGTAGCTCAGCTGGTTAGAGCGCTGGTCTCATAAGCCGGAGGTCGGGGGTTCGAGTCCCCCCCCCGCCACCATCGAAACATTTAAATCACTTCAGCTTCATTCAAAAAACCCTTTAAAACTCCGCAAAATAGCCACTTTTTCAGCTTTTTATCCTCTAATGTCCGTTAAGGTATTTCAACATAAACTAAGATTTTAAGGGGTACATTTAGGGGTAGTTTGCTTTAGGGGTATCAAAACCTCTAAAAAAATACCCCTAAAAAGTGAGGTTTTACGTTGGCTCGCAAAGTTGTACCCCTAACCGATACCGAAATAAAAAAGGCAAAACCAGCCGAAAAAGATTATAAACTCTTTGATGGCGGCGGGTTATTTTTGCTTATTAAACCAACCGGTGGTAAGTTATGGCGTCTAAAATATCTCTTTGAGGGGAAAGAAAAACTCATCTCGTTAGGAACATACCCCGAAACGACGTTGGCGGAAGCGAGAGCCAAACGGGACGAATACAAACGAGAAATCGCCAAAGGGATAGACCCATCCGCAGAGCGCAAAGAATCAAAAGCGAAAATCGAAGAAAAAGTGATGGAAGAACAAGCCGCCATAGAGGGGCAATTTCATCGTGTGGCATATGAATGGCTCAACTCATTAAACAATGATGAGAGTACGCATAATAAGCGTGTTTCATCGTTTGAAAAAGATATCTTTCCCTACCTATGTACTTATAACGAACGACATTCCATTATCTCGTCGAAGCATATTAAGGACATCACCCATCCTGAACTACTGAAAATCATTAAGACAAAAGAGAAAACGGCTCCAGAAGTAGCTATCCGCCGCTTTAGAGACTGTAACCGGCTGTGGAGATATGCGATCAATCATGGTTACACTGAAAGCAATATCACTGATCGAATCAGCAGCGATGCATTCGCTCCACGGCAAGAGAAACACTTTGCAAAGATCACGGATGAAAAAATCTTAGGAGAGCTTTTGAGAGGCATAGAGGATTATAAAGGTGAGGGAGGCGTGATTGTACGAAATATTCTCCGTTTTGTCTCTATCATGCCTTTACGTGCTGATAATCTATGTAAATTACGATGGGATCAGGTTGATTTTGAAAAATCGATCATTACGATATCCCGATCCGAGATGAAAGTTAAAGATCAAAATCTACCCGACTTTGTATTACCGCTCCCGAGACAAGCGATCAATATCCTCAAAGAAGTAAGAGAAATCACGGGATGGGGACAATGGGTATTTCATGGAGTACGCAACAATCTTACCCATGCGAATAAAGAGAGCGGGAATAAAGCGTTGAGATCATTGGGATTTATTGACGAAGTAAACGGGCGCAAACAAACGCTGCATAGTTTTCGAGGTACTTTTCGATCACTTAGCGAAACACATGCTAAAGAGCATGGCGTGAGCTTTGAAGTACGGGAACGTGTGCTAGATCACCATGAAGAAAATAAAGTCATTAGAGCCTATACCCATAAAGCGGATTACACTGAGCAGATGAGAGAACTGATGCAATGGTGGGCGGATTTTTTGGATCAAACAAAGGTGAGTAAATAAGATGGCACGCCCAACGAACCAACAAAAAGCAGATCGGGTTAAAAATGAGGAAATATTAAAACGAGATATTTTCCTTTACACTGATTTTGAAAGAAGATGTAGATCAATAGCAGCATATTTTAATGATGAAGCTTTCATGGCACATGAAATGACGCGTGAATGTGTGATGCGTTATTATGAAGATGACATTATTAAAATAATCAAAGATATGGATGCTGAAAATCAATACATAGAAGAATGTAAAGCAAAAGATAATTATGCACATAGACTTAGAGAATATGAATTGAGCAAAAAAACAGATTTTGAAAGATATTTTAGTATTGGATACCCCATTTTAGAGTTTTTAAAAGATAGTGGAAATGAAAAGATTCTCCAAGATTTTGGTTCTCCAGTTGATGAATATTATCAAGAAATTGACTCTGAAGTTCAAGTGTGTTGCAGTCATACAGCAAGAGAAGCTATACAAGAACTTTATGGAGATGATGTAGAACTGAATAAGAAATTTTTCAATATGCCTGTTATTGCACAAAGTGGAACTGTAGATTTTTATAATAAAAAAGCTCTTGTCCAAATTGATTTCACAAAATCAAAAAAAGAAATTATGCAAATTGTATCGAAAATAAAAGATGAATTTGATGCAGAGCCTACTACGATATTGGGATTAGATGAATACCTTGGAATCGAATCTTTTAAAGATGTGTACAGTTTTACAAAGACAAATGAAAATGCTATTTATAGACATGGCAAAACAAAGTCTTTAGAAGGACGTTTAGGTGATGTTCTTTTTATTTATGATTGCCATAAAAAAGGCTTAACGTCTGAATATATCATCGGAGAGATTAATCGTTATTGGCGTGATATCAAGAAAAAATATACAGATGAATTTCAGAAAAAAACGTATAGAGCTTATTTAAAATTTGCAAAAAATGAAATTGGCAATCGTGGATTTGTTCGTTTCATATCAGGGGTTAATTTACCCAAATGATAAATAGGGGTGCTTAAATCCCAATTTAAAAACCTCTATTTCCTCTTCCTCTAATCTGCAACAATGTCATTCAGTCAAGCGCAAGACAATCTAAATTCGAGGATTTGCTATGCCAAAGGCAGAACAAAAAGTAGAAATACAACAATTTATGCAGGTGGATAATCAGCAGTTAAAAGACAGACAATTTCTAAGAGATAAACAAGCGGCTGCATGGTTAGGGATTGGATGTTCAACTGTGTGGATGTATGTCCGGCAAGGAAAGCTTAAATCAATCAAATTGTCTCCAAAGGTAACCGTTTTTGCAATAACGGATTTAGAAGCATTTGTTCAGAGTCGAATGAATATAGCATGAAAAATTTTTTCAAAAAAACATCATGCTACACCACTTTACCAAATGCTTTTGCTCAAGACGATCGTTTATCTATTGAAGCTCGTGGGCTTGGACTTCTTATTTTTTCTTTGCCCGATGATTGGGTCTTTCAACAAACGTGGTTCTACGAAAAAGCAGGTGGTAACAGGAACAGACGAAAAACAGTCGTGAAAGCGCTTAATGAACTTATCCGTTTTGATTACCTCTGTCGAATACAAGATCGCAAAAAAGGGAAATTTGACGGTGCTATATGGTTTTTTGACCCGGAAGAAAATGCTCAAGCCGAGCTTAAAGCGATACTCGCCGTAGGTACTCACGGGACAAACGGCACCGTAGGTACTCTTAGTGCCAGCCCTGATAGTGCCAGCCCTAAGAGTACCACTACAAAAGAAATAGAAACAAAGGAAGAAATAAAAAAAGAAATATCTTCTTCCTCTTCATTTCCTCCAATATCTGTTATCGATCCTTATGTCAATCTCCCAGATGAAGTTGATGGATTGTCTCGAAAAATCATCATCGAAGAGGTCGAAGCGATTGCGAAGGAGCGAGGAGGAGATTTTGAGAAGTATCGAGAGGCGCTTGTGAAAGAAGTCCTTTCAGGGAACGGTAGGACGATTACGAATATCCGTATCCGTCGTTCGAGGATCAACAAGCGTGAACATGGTGAAATGGTGCAGGCCGCTTTACAAGCTAACGGCTATGCGAACATATTTGATTATTTGGAGGACGCACATGGAAGAGCTAATGAAAACGTTCAGTGAGATCGAAATGTATCTGGATCATTCGAGAGAGTTGTTAAACGGTTTGCAAATGACCGAAGACGTAAAAACCATACAGCGAGTACAGCAAAAATACAGCGATTTGATTACGACCTGGATGGAAGAAAACAACATCCCAAAAGTACAATTTTCCCATCATCAGAGAAGCATGGGAGTCGAATACTCAATCCCAGGAGCTAAAAAATGAAGACAACAACTCATGACAGAATCGAAAAAGAGATGTCCGAAATCTATCGTGCTTTCCTGGAACGTGAAAAAGCGAAAAAGCGAAAAGTCCAAGCGTTGATTTCTGACTATGCGAACAAAGCTGCTGAGCTTGAAGGGCAAAAACAGTTCAAAGCACTGGTAGCTGACTTTAGAGATAAAGTTCTTAAGATTTACGAATATGATCCAAAGGTACAAACATGCAGTTGATCAAACTTTCTCTGGCCGCTGCACTGCTGCTCTCGTCACCAACCGTATTCGCAGCGGGCGATGCGTCCCAGGCATTACAAACTGTTCAATGGGCTACTGCCGAGATTGGGAACGCAATGAACCTCTCAAAGCAGTTGGAGCAAATCGCTTTGCTTACTCAAACGTTGCAGCAGAACATCCAGGCGGTGCAAATGGCACAACAAAACCTCCAGGCGTTGAGTGCCATGGATTTTAGCAACTTCAACACCTACGTTGACCAGTTGGCCAATGTCATGGTCGCAACGAACGGGATCAGCTATCAGATGGGAAACCTCGATACGAGATTCGGGCAGCTTTTTCCAGGCTATGACGAACATACTCGAATCGGTGCAATGGGAGATATCAGAGGCCAAGCGTCATCGTATGCCCAATACTACCGAACCTTGACGGACGCGAACCGCGGAACCGTTCTTGGGACGCTTCGCAACCTGGCCGCCGTCAACAACGACCTAAGAGCGGATCAGCTCTCGATGAATATGCTCAAGCTTCAAAGCCGCAACGCGGTCGGGAACAAGTCGGCGATCCAGGCGGCGAACGAGATTGCGATGCATCAAACGGAGACGATCAAAAAACTTCATTCGACGATGCTCGCCCAAACAAACCTCATGGCGCAAAACGTCGCGGATGAAAACGAACGCAGAGCATTGCGAGAGGCTAAAAAAGATGCTTGGTTGACGGGTGGTAAAAAACCTATCAAGGGCGATGAGAAAGATATCAAAACCTGGTAATAAAGGAGAAAAAATGAAATTCGATGGAAAAACAAAAGTACGATTACTGGCCGGTTCAACTGCCGTGCTAGGTCTGATCGGAGGGGCGTTTCTCATCGCTTCGATGATGAAGAGAGTGGAAACAGCGCAAACAAAAGAATATTTCCTGGCGCATATCGACGAAGCAAAGCAAACCGCGCAGAAGTGTAAAAATCTCGCCGACCATAACGAGATCCAACCTGAGGTATGTGCAGCTGCAAAGACAGTCGCATTTTTTCATAGCGGCAAAAAGCCCATCAAGGGCGATGAAAAAGAAATAAAAACATGGTGAAGAGATCTCTTTTAATCCTCTTGCTGATACTGCCGACGTTCGCGTTTGCCGGGATCGATGCGAACAACAACGCACAGACGATCTTACAAACGTTCATTGCTGCTTCGAAACAATGGACGGCAGCGATCAAACCGGCAGGGATGTATCTGTTCGGCGCGTTCGCAGCCATCGACATGGTGATAACGTTCGGTTTCATTGCATTAAAGGGGACAGAAATTGGTGAGATCTTCGGTGAACTCATAAGAAAGATCATGTGGATCGGTTTTTTCCTGGCGTTATTTAAAACTGCAGAATGGTTGACCATGATCCCCGAATCATTCTCGGAGCTTGCACTCAAAGCATCGGGAATGAGTATTCAACCTGACACGATCCTGGAATCGGCAATGCGACTTGTCGAAGCAGTTTGGAACGGTGCGGGTGTTCTCGATATCGACGGATGGGCTGCACTGTTTGCAGGGGTCATCTGCCTGGTTGCATTCGCTTTGATGGCAGCGCAGCTGTTCGTCGTCCTGGTGAAGATCCAGGCCATTATCGCCGGATCGTATCTGATCTTCGCGTTTGGTGGTCTTTCTTATACCCGGAACATGGCGATCAATCCACTTAAAGCCCTTTTCGCGGCCGGCATGGAGCTAATGTTCATCAAGTTGTTTTTGGCGCTCACCATTTCATCGATGGAAGGGTTTGAAAACAACGCATCGCACGATATGCAAACCGCGATGATCGTCATTGCGGTTTCGGTGCTGCTTGCATCGGTCGTAAGCATGATCCCCGGCATCGTCAATTCACTCATGAGCGGATCGCTTGGTGGTAATTCAACATCCGGGCTTGCGGTCGCGGCCGCAGCTGCCGGTGGAGCTATTGCAGGTACTGCCGCACTAGGAAAAAACTCTGCCGGTATGTCGGACGCATATAAATCGGCCAAGGCGCTTGCCGCTGCCGGTGAAGGAACGACGTTTAGCAATCTTACCAAAGCAATCCAGCAAGACATGTCCCATACTATTCGCGGAAAAAATGATCGGGATACTACTTCGAGTGGATCTCGCGCAGCGGATAAGATGACGCAGCAAGTAAAGAGCATGGAAGAAGCGAATGCTTCATCCTATACGAACGGTATTTCTCCGTCGGCATTTAATGAGTAAAAACTAGTTGAGGATACGTTTCGGATCTATTTTCGTAGCATGTGGGTTGAAAGGTTTGTGTGAACCTTTACCGCCCACGGTAAAGATCAACGGGCCGCCGCCTTCGTCATCCTCTTGTTGAGTTGCTTCGGCAGCTGCCGGAGCCGTTACGTTTTTGACGGGCATTTTTTCGGTTTGGTGTTCTTTGTTCTTGATCTCTCTATTGAAGTAACGTGTAAAGTTTTTATAACTCATAGAGATTTTTTCGGCTGTCAGCAATTCATCATAGATAGCTGATGCAAAGACAACACCTTCTTCATATCTTTTTCGGATCAGAGCAAGGTTAGTATAAAACTGGATTTTTGGTGCCGGTATCTTTGTTTCCATCGTAACTCCAATTTTTTTGGAGTCATTATAGTAAATAGTTCATTTATTTTCATAAATTGAGATTTTTATTCAATAATTGTCAATATTTCTTGCAAGCAGAAAGTTGAAAAAAAATGAATAAAGATGTCAATGATTGTAATTGACGAAGCGGGCAGGATGTGTAAAGGTTTAACTTTTTGCTTCACAAAAAGATGAAACTTTCCATCCTGAAACTTATTCGCACAAAGTGCTCAACGTGTAAAAAGGATCTTCGGTGCCACCGAAAAAAGTCAAATCCCCGGACGAATTACGCCAAAAAATGATTGGTGTAAAAGCGAACCAGTCAGAATACGATGCGATACATGAACAGGCAAAACGATTCGGATTGTCTGCGCCGGAGTTTATGAGATCCGTTTCGATGAATTATCCGATCCGGTCGGTCATCGATGAAAAAGCGGTAGCGGATCTTCTTAAAACAAATGCGGATCTGGGACGGCTCGGTGGACTTTTAAAAATGTGGCTCACCCGGAATGGGGGAGACAAAGACGATTTCAGTGCCAAGAGATCCTACAAAGACATCGATGAACTGGTGGACGAGATCGAGGTTGCGCAAAAGATTCTAAAAGCCCAGGCATTAAAAATCATGGGAGTATCGGATGATCGTTAAGACCGTATCCAAAAAGACCCAGGGTACATCCAACTTCGGAAGTCTGGCCGCGTATATGCTTGATGAGAAAAATGCCGGTCGAAAAGTCGAAGATTACCGTTTCACTAATTGCTCGTTCGACCAGGACAATCACAACTTGGCCGAGATACAAAATACACAAGCTCTCAATACCCGATCCAAGTCAGACAAGACCTATCACATGGTTGTTTCTTTTCAAGCTGGTGAGAACCCGACCCCGGAGATCCTCGAAGAGATCGAAAACGAGCTTGTCAAAGCTATCGGCATGGAACGGCATCAGAGGTTATCGGTCATCCATGGAAACACCGGCAATCTACACATCCATATAGCGATCAATAAAGTTGATCCGATGACGTACCGAAATGTCGATCCCTCTTTTGATAAAACCAAACTCCAGGAGAAAGCGGCGCAGCTTGAAAAGCAATTCGGATTGATGATCGACAACCATACGCCGAACAAAGAGAAGATGCCGCGAGAGCTTGGCGAGATCCATTCGGGGATCGAGAGTTTTAAATCATGGGTGAAAAGCGAGGCGGTTCAGCAGCTTACCGAAACACTGGCCAGACCCGAAGCGAAATGGGAAGATCTGCACAAAGCCCTGGGTGAATACGATTTGGAGATCCGGCAGCGCGGGAACGGGTTCGTAATTGCTGCAAGAGATGGCAAGCTGTTCTGTAAAGCGTCGGACGTATCGCGCGACCTATCCAAAGCAAAGCTCGAATCAAAATTCGGAGCATTTGAAAAGCCGGCAGAGATCATCGAAGCCAAAACACGGTTTGGCGAGCGAAGTGCTTTGATGAAGGAATACTGGACAGAATATCGGGAACAATCCAATGAGAACCGATCCAAAAAACCTGTTTTGCTTACAGAACTCAAACGCAAATCTACTCAGGAGAAATCAACCATACTGTCCGAGTATAAAAAAGCCCGTGGCGAGATCCAGGCGGCCGATTACTTGAACGGTAAGGAAAAGCGTGAGAAGTATTCGGAGTTGGCAGATAAAAAGCGAAAAGATCTCAATGTTCTCTATCAAAAAACTCAAAAGCAGCGCAACGAGATTTATGCACAGATTCGGCACGTTTCTTTCAAAGACCATTTGATCCATAAAGCCATCGAGGGAGATACCAACGCCCTCAAGCTGCTGCGGAGCATGAAGCCTGACCAGGTAGAGATCCCGAAAGATGCAAACGTCTTTATCGGTAAAGAAGGCAAGCCGGTTATCCGAACGGAATATAAGCCGATTATTACGCAATCCGGGGACGTAATCTACAAACTTGGCAATCGGACACGGATCATGGATCAGGGTAATACCATTCGGATCACGGAGCTGCGCAAGGAATCAGAGTATGTTCAGGCGTTAATGCTTGCCAGAGAGAAATTCGGCAAATCTCTTGATATCCAGGGCAGCGATGAGTTCAAGAAGCAGATCACCGCCGCAACGATCAAATACAACCTTGATGTTGAGTTTAAAGACCGCAGCATGGAAGATGCGAGATTGGCAGTGAGCAAAGTGATTGATCACGCAAAAGAGCAAGAAATAGAAAAGTCAAAAAGTAAGAGGATGGGATTGTAGACCCGTAGTAGATGACAAGAATTGAGATATTGAACGGAATCGGTCGGAGAAAAGGGGGATGAGAATATAGCCGGATATTTGAATTAAGTTATATTAATTTAATTCAAATAACGTATACAAGTATTTAAAATGAATGTTGTTGTAGGATAGAATATTAAAAAGGGATTAAGCATGAATGATTTAAAAATGAAATTGTATATAGACCCTTTAATTCGAGATTTGCATATCCCGCCGGAAACAGTTGAAAAAGGGATAGCTGAATATTTCTCGGTTGGTGGCTTGCTTATGCTGGTCTGTTTCTTTCTAATAAGTCATAATCGTATTGATAAAGATGAGGCAGCTTATTTGGAAGAGATAGCGCGTCTTAATGCTGCAAAGAAAATGGCTGAAGCCGAACGAGAAGAATGGCTCCGTGATAAATATAAAATGCTGAAAATAGCTTCAGGCGTATCGTCAGATGTTTTCTCTGCTATAGATGCGATTTTATTTCCTGACCCCATGTCAACACTTAATGATGCAGTAGCAAAGCTGCAAAAGTTACCTAAGCGGAGTAATCCTATCCAAAACTTTTGATTATCTGCCGTTTAGAAGGTTAAAGATATGTTATTGCTTATTGATTCTTTGCCATGAAAGTTTAATATGTGTACCGCGACTAATTTCGTATATTCCATCTCTTGAGCTTACTAAATTTTTATAATCTTCAAGATTCTGAGTTTTTTGATACATATCTTGATTTGCTTGAATTGTGCTATCGGGTAAGTATTTATGAATTGTAGGAATACCCTCTATTTCATTCTTGTCCCAAATGTTAACTTTCGCTTCAACATCTATTAGTTTATTTTGCAATATACATGAAACACGTGCATTTTTTAAAAATCCCCGTGTCTTATCAATATAAATATCACCTAAAATTCGACATCCTGAGTATTCTCCAGATTCAATGTCAATAAGAACTGGCCGTTCCCAATGCTTGAGCATATCTGCCCCAACCAATAATACACCATCTGCTTTGTCTAAAGACGATGCATTCAATATTGAAAACATCATCATAGGAGTGAATAGGAGCACTTTTTTCATATTGCTTTTCCTTTGAATATCAAGAGATTAAGATACAAGTTCTTTTGTATCTTTAATATTAAGATTGTCAGAAAAAAAGAAAACCTCACTCCCCTTGCGCTTTGTTCCTGCTGTATAGCTCAAAGTCATTTCCATTAATTGCGTTTTTGAATATAAATCCCGGATTTCTAGTTCATCATCATAGGAAACGACCCAATGGCATTTAAGGTCATTTTTGACTATATAGGCAATCTTGTAATGATCACTAAAGACATAATGATTTTTATATAGTTGTTTACCTTTTACAAAGTAAGGAGGGTCTAAATAAACCAATGTTTCATTTGTTGGAAGTTTAGTAACTTCTTGTTGTAAAAAATATGCGGCGTCAAGATTTGAGAGATGAATATTTGAAGCTCTGGATGCAATTTTTTCAATTCGTTTTATAAGATCAATTTTATTGTATCTTACATCCATTTTCCAGTCGCCTGCTTGAGCTTTTCCACCAATCATTCCAGCTTCTAAGATGCCGGAACGATTGGTGCGGTTTAGAAAGAAAGTTGAAAAACCAACGTCTAATGTTGAATATTCTGTATTTTGATTCCGAATCGATTTTTGTTTGATCCACTCATCCGGGGTAACAGATGTATCTATGATTTTTTTACATAGAGCATCTGTTTCATTCAATACCGCATACCAAAAGCAATAAACCGAGTAATCCAAATCATTTAAATAAATTGCTTTTGCAGTTCCACTAAAAAGAAGTCCAAGGGCAACTCCTGCACCACCTGCATAGGGCTCGACATAATTGATTTGACTTAAATTATTTGATTGAATGATATCGTCAAAAAAGGATGTAAATTTGGCTTTACCTCCGGGATAACGTAAAGGAGTGTAGAAACTCATAGTATTTCTTCTCCTATTCGCTCACGCTGAGCAATAACCCATGTTTTTAAATCATCAAGCTTATCGATCTTGTCTATATGTGATGCACCTGCATTAAATAGTGAAACACCTTTATCAATGGCCGGCGGTAAGGTAAAACGCCAAAGAATATAACCGAATTTTACACTGTTTACTTCTTCGATATCTTTTCGATCGCCATCAAACTCTGGGTGCAAATCGAAAGGAATTGATATACCAACATTCATTTGTGCATCTGGTTTTCTTGAAAACCATTGTCCAAATTGATCTGATGCTTTGAAATGCATTAATGATTTGCTTTTCCAATTTGCACCTGAAGCACATTGTGTTAGATACAAAGTATAGCCCGGGCGCCAATCTATTGGCCATGCAATTACATCGAGTTCTCCGTCTTTAATATAAGGGCTTGAACCTGGACGTAATTCTTCAATCACTTTACCATTATTGAGTTTGTCTTCAAAAATATGTTTAAGTCTGCCTAAAAAACCTGAATTATCATCACATGGAAAACCAAAATGATATGAGTGAGCGTTAAAACTGCCTGCAACTGCAACTACACTACAATATTCAAAAAGATTGCGTTCATTATTGCTTATGGTGATATTATTGAGTTTCTTTTTAGGAATATTGGACAGCAAGAGACAAAACAAATAGACGTATGCACCTTCGGTGAGATCGTCAGGGCTTTTTAACATTAGTTTGGTTTGACACGGTGAATAAGTAAATGGATAAGAAGTTCCAATTTGGCTTGATCTATTAGCTATCTCAGAATATAAATCAAGGAGATAGGTTTCCATTTCAAGATTTGCACCTTCGAAGTCCGTTTCTTCATTTTCTCGTCTAACATCAAAAATTCGCCCTACATTCTCAATGGATGCTTCCCCGCACCGGTAAGCGCAAAGTTCTAAAATATCAGCTATATCCCAAAGGTCTTCATCTAAAGAGATTTCAAGGCAATATTTACTCAAATCTTATGCCTTTTTTACTTTTCTTTTGACATACTCTAAAATATTTTCACTCATTTTATAAATTTCTTCGGACATTTCTAAAAGATGTGCTTCACCATCATATTTATCCATCATCCCCTGTGCTTTACGGAGATGTATATAGCAATTTGTTAGAGAACTTTCGAACACATCAGATTTTTCTTTTGTTTCTACCAGAGCTTTATCCAAATCCCTTGTGTCTTTTAGGATAGCGTGTGCGATAGGATTAGAAATTACCATCCCAAGATTTTTCAAATCAGGATTTTGGCTTTTAATTAAAGGTGGGATGTTGTCTGTTTTTGAGCCATAAAAATATTGAAAAACTTCACCAAAACGTTCTTTTTGTTTATCTGTTTTGATGGGTTGAAGATCAGGATTTTTATCCCATCCTAATTCTAAATCAAGATATTTTGAGTATTCTTTTCGTCCGAGTGCTGTGTATAAATGAGAAAAGCCAAAGCGTCCACGATTATATTTATCGCTAATTTTAAATAAGCCTTCATTTTCTGCTTGATCTAAAATGAGCATTGAAGAGATAAAAGAACGGATTGTATCATTTGAATCTCCTATCTTTTTGGCAATTTCTTCAATAGCAATGGGTGTACCTGCTTCTTTTGAACGGACATACCAATCTGTTACAAATCTTGCTTTAGCGTATGAATCCCAACGAAAAGCACCATTAACATGCTTAAATGCAATATAGGATTCCGCGTCAAATCTGTTGTTGACAACGACTGCTGAAAGATTTTCAAAACTTTTGGATGCACTTTGTTGGCATCCTTCAGGAATATTGATTTTACATTCTGTAGCTAATACTGGATTTGAAATTAGTTTAAGGGTTGCTAATCTTCGATTTCCTTCTAAAACTGTATAAGTTTCTGGAGTTGTACCTCTTGGTAATACGATTAGAGGCTCAATGTCTAAATAGCCATTCGCACAAATTGAGTTAATTAATTCAGATAAATCAGCAATTTCATGAAGGGTTTGAATAATAGTATCGTCTTGAGAAGGGGTGTTGTTATCACCTCGTACAAGTCTTGGATTCTCAATATCAAAGTATAATGACTCAATTGAAAGTGAAAGTTTGTTAAATAATGACATAATTACCCTTCGTCTATATAGCTAAACGCTATATTATATCTAACATTACATTAATGTTATAATGATATTAAAACAATATTATTATAATACTATGAAAGCAAAAAAGTTACAGATTAGCTATTTTTTATATCGAAAGATTGTGGTTTTTTAGGCCTCAATTGTTCAATTAATAAGAACCGTAAAAAAGTGGTAAAACACCATATAAGCAATAGTTTATAGGGGTATTTTTAGGGGTATAATTTTTGATAAAGTCAAATAAAACCCTAAAATATGTCTATAGTGGTAGTCCCCCCCGCCACCATCGAATCCTCACAGTTTCTGTAAACACAATTCCTAAAATCCGAATTTACCGTACTATATTTCATCCGTCGTATTTACCTCTATACACCACTTTGCTATAATCCCTCATCAACGAAGAGAGACGGCAAAGGGGTAACCATGCGGATCGTGATTGTCGGCGGCGGGATCGTCGCGGCGTATATGGCCAACGCGCTTTACGATCAGGCCCCCGAACACGACGTCGTGATCGTCACCAAAGAGGCTTATCCCCCCTATGACCGTATCCACCTCTGTGCGCTGGTAAACCACAGCGCGACGATCGATCAGCTCGCTCTGGACCTTCCGCCCAAAACCCGTGTCGAGCTCAATTCCGAAGTCACCCGCATCGATACCGACGCCAAGCGGATCTATACCGCTTCGTCCATGATTTCGTACGATGTCCTCGTCATCGCGACCGGTTCGAAGCCCCGCAGTCTGTTCGATACGCGAGGGATCTCCAATGCGGTGACGTTCCGCAGCGCCGAGGATTCCGAATGCATCGCCAGACGGATCGCTGGAAAAAACGTCATCATCATGGGGGTCGGACCGATCGGGCTGGAACTGCTCGATACCCTTCGCACAATGGAAGGGCCGCGTAAAATCTATCTCGTATCGCGGGGATCGCACCTCTACGACAAGGCGATGACGCCCGAAGCGGTTGCACTGATGAAGCGGGTGTACGAAGCGTCCGATCCTCGCGTCGAAATTATTTTTGAAGACGAGATCCGTGAGCGGAGCGTCGAAAACGGCGAAATCGTCCGCGTCGCGCTCAAATCGCGTACGATCGACGACCCGTTTATCGTTTTCGGGGTGGGGATCGCTCCCAGCATCGAGTGTGCCAAAGAGTCGCTCGAATGCGACCGGGGGATTCTCGTCGATGAACGCATGCGCACCTCCGCCCCCTCGGTGTATGCGGTGGGAGAAGCGGCACAGATGCGCAACGGCTACATCGCCGGACGGGTCAAGGAGTGTACGCTGCAGGCCGATGCGGCGGTCGCGAGCATTCTGGGGAAGGAGGGAGAGGGGTTCGCGGAATTCGTCACCATCGACGGCCTCAAAGTGGGGTCGTTTCTCCTCAGCGACGTCACGTCGACGGCGTATGTCGCTGGGGATGCCTACAATGAAGACATCGTCATCGCCTCACGCGGCGAAGAGCGGATCGACCACTATATTCTAAACCGGGAACGGTTGGTGCGGTTTATCGGGATCAACAGTAACATCGACGCCCTGGCGCTGAAGCGGATGATGGAACGGGGAGAAAAAGCCGACGCGGCCTATTTTTACGCCAACCGCCTCATCAGCGAAAAAGGGAAACTTGTCTGCAGCTGCACGGGCTCCTACGAGCAGGACCTGATTGCCCTGATCAAGGAAGAGTGTATCGAGGATTTCGCCTCTCTCAAGCCTTTCAGCGAAGCGGGCAGGGTGTGCGGCCGATGCAAAAAAGACATCATGGCGCTGATCGCCTCGACTCCCGTCGATCCGGCCGAAGCGGCCCGGATGCGTGCTGAGCGCGAAGCGGCGGCGAAAGAAGCCGAGCTTTCAAGGGTACGGGAGCGGATCGAAAAATACAATCGCCTCCACCCCAAAAACCGGCTCAGTACCGAGAACCTCGCAGAAGCGCTCGAGTCGTTCGACATGGGGCGCGAGTTCAACCGCTGGGTGTCGATGATCACCGCGTCGATGGATCTGCCGCCGCGGTTTGAGGAGACGGTTGCCGAGGGGGTCCGGCAGTTGAACAAAATTCCGATCGTCTGGCTCGAACTCGCCGACTGCTCGGGCAATTCCGAAGCGTTTATCAAAACAGCCCATCCCAAGGTGGATGATCTGATCCTTAAATACATCTCGCTTGATTATCACGAGGTGCTGATGGCGGGATCGGGAGATCAGTCCGAATCGGCGCTTGATGCCGTGATCCAAAACGATGCGGGGCGCTATATTCTCGTCGTCGAGGGGGCGGTGCCGCTGGGGATGGAGGGGAAATTTCTGCGGATCGGCCCCAGGGGGGAGACGGGGCTGGCCCTGCTACGGCGCGTCGCGGCGGGTGCCGCAGCGGTAATGGCCGTGGGGTCGTGCGCCTACGACGGCGGCGTTGTTGCCGCCGAACCCAATCCCACGGGAGCCGTCGGGGTTGCCGAGGCGCTGGGGAGAAACGACGTCATTAACCTACCCGGATGCCCGACCAATCCCATCAACATTGTCGGAACCCTGCTGCACTACATCATGTTCGACGAATTCCCGAAACTGGATGAAAAAAACCGCCCCCTCTGGGCGTACGGGTTCCGCGTACACGACAACTGCGAGCGCAGGGGCCATTACGAACTGGGCGAATTCGTCAAAGAATGGGGAGACGAAGGGGCGAAAAAAGGGTGGTGTCTTTTTGAGATGGGGTGCAAGGGGCCTTATGCCGATCTCAACTGTTCGCTCGTCAAATTCAACGACGCGACCAGCTGGCCGGTGCAGGCGGGGCACGGCTGTTTCGCCTGCGGTCAGGGGAAAATTGCGTTCGACCGTTACGCCAACCACCGCAAATTACCGGAGCAAGAACATGAATAACCTCAAAAAGATCGTCATCGATCCCGTGACCCGCATCGAGGGGCATTTGCGGATCGAGGTGGAGATCGACGAAAGCAACACGGTACGCGAGGCATGGGCTTCGGGGCAGCTGTTCCGCGGCATCGAGACGATTCTCAAAGGGCGTGATCCCCGCGATGCGGGGCTGATCGCCCAGCGGATCTGCGGGGTGTGCACGAACGTCCATTACCGCGCGTCGATCAGTGCGGTCGAGGAGGCTTACGGCATCACGATTCCGCCGAACGCCGAAATCGTCCGCAACCTGGTCACCCTGTCGCTGTTCGTGCAGGATCACATCGTCCATTACTACCATCTCCACTCGCTTGATTTCGTCGACATCACCGCAGCGCTCGGCGCCGATTGCGAGAAAGCCTCCGCCGAAGCGCTCAGATGGTCGTCGCATCCCTACCGTAATTCGGCGGGGCATCTGGAAAGCGTGCGGGAAAAACTTGAAGGATTCGTCAAAGCGGGGCGGCTGGGACTATTTTCGAACGGCTATTGGGGGCACAGCGCCTATCGTCTGAGCCCCGAACAAAATCTCGTCCACATGAACCACTACCTCGAGGCGTTGCGGATCCAGCGGGAAATTTCGCAGGCAATCGCGATTTTCGCCGGGAAAACGCCCCATCCGCAGAACCTGGTGGTCGGTGGTGTAACGAGCGTCGCCGATATGCTCAACCCCCAGCGGTTGAACGACTTTCTTTTTATTATCAAAGAGGTGCGGGATTTTGTCGAAAGGGCTTACGTCCCCGACCTGAAGATGACCGTCGATGCCTATCGCGAATCGATCGCCCGAGGCGAAGGGCGCGCGCGCGGGAATTTTATGTGCTGCGGCGGATACCGTTTCGGGAAAGGGGAAGTTCTTTTTGAGGACGGGGTGATCTACGGACACGATTTTAGCCGCGTCGAACCGTTCGATCCCTCGAAGATCACGGAAGAAGCGTCGCGTTCGTGGTATGAGAACGATGCTCCCCTTTCCCCTTACGAGGGGGAGAGCGTGCCGTTCTACACCGACCTTAACGACGACGGAACCCTCCGCAGCGAAGGGAAATACACGTGGGTCAAAGCTCCCCGTTACGGCGGCGAGGTGATGGAAGTGGGACCCCTCGCGCGGATGATCGTGGGGTATGTGAAAAACTCCCCCGTGATCCGCCCTTATATGGAACGGTTCATGGAGGCAACGGCCCTGGAATTGGGCGATTTTTCGACCACCGTCGGCCGCAACGCGGCGCGCGCGGTCGAAGCGCAGATTTGCTGCGACTATCTGTTCGATATGATGAGTGACCTGATCGAGAACGTCAAATACTACGATGAAGAGACCTGGACAAAGTACGTTTTCGAGGAACTGCCGCAAGAAGCCAGGGGGGCGGGGATCTTTGAAGTGCCGCGCGGGGTTCTCTCCCATTTCGTCCGGATCGAGGACGCCAGGATCGCCAATTACCAGGCCGTGGTTCCCACGACGTGGAACGCTTCGCCCAAAGACGCGCGCAACGTCCGGGGGGCGTACGAAGAAGCGCTGATCGGCATCACGCTCGCCGATCCTGCCGCACCGCTGGAGGTGCTTCGGGCCGTCCATTCATTCGACCCCTGCCTCGCATGTGCGGTGCACGTGATCGACACGAAAGGGCGGGAACTGTCGCACTATAAGATTCTGAACCGTTGTTCGCTATAATGGCGCAACACGATACCTAAGGAACATCATTGGCCCGTCCGAGCAAAGAAGAGCGCAAAGTCTCGATCATGACCAAAGCACTGGAACTCTTTTCGAAAGAGGGGTTCTATCAGACGACAATGCCTTCCATTGCCGAAAAAATCGGAATGAGCGTCGGGAACCTCTACAATTATTTCGCCTCCAAAGAGACGCTTGCCAAGGAACTGATCCTCTACATCGCCAATATGCTGGGCGAAGAGATCCGCCGGATTAACGAAAGTCCGTTGGATACGCGGGAAAAAATCGTTGCGATCGTCCACATGTATTTCAAAATCGCGCAGGAACGCCCCGAGACGATCGAATATTTTCTTCGCGTCTACCTCTCCAACCGCGAAGTATTCCGCGAAGGGTGCGAGGGGATGATCTGCGTATCGGCGTTCGTGACGGAACTGATGATCTTTTTTGAAGAGGGGGTTCGCTCGGGCGAACTGCGCGACCAGGATTTTTTCAGCGCGTTCGGACTCTTTATGGGATACCTGGGGGGGATGGTGTTCCTCAACGGCGAGCGGATTCTCCCGAACGCGCTGGAAAGCTACGAAGCGTCCATCGCCGAAAACATCTACAATGCCCTCAAAGCCCGCTAAATTCCAGATCGTCTGGCTACAGGGGATCACCTGCAACGGGAATACCCATTCGTTTCTGAATGACCCTTTGCTGGGGAGCCTGCTGGACAAAGTCCGTTTTCTGTACCATCCGATTCTCCCTTCGCAGATGTCGTTGCGTGAACTTGTCGTCAAAATTCCCAAATCGGATCTCCTGATCGTCGAGGGGGCCTACCGGGGTGATTTCGAAAGAGGGGGGGCGGTCATGGAAAAACTGCTTCCGGCCCTGGCCGCGCGTGCCAAAAACATTGTCGCGCTGGGGAGCTGCGCGAGCTTCGGGGGGATTTTCAAAGAAGCTTCCCCCGAATCGATCAGCGGGATCGTCTACGACAAAAGCGAAGCGACGGGGCCGCTGGCGGCCATGCGCGAAAAGGTGATCAACCTCGGCGGCTGTCCCGCCCATCCCGAATGGCTGAGTTTTGTCATCGGAATGATGCTGAACAAAAGAAAGGTCGCCCTCGACGAACTCGGCCGTCCCAAAGAACTCTACGCCTATACGGTCCATAACGGATGCCTGCGCAACGACTATTTCGAATGGAAAGTCGACAGCCGGAGCTTCGGCACCAAAGAGGGGTGCCTGTACTACGAGCAGGGGTGTCAGGGCCCCTTCACGCACGGCAGCTGCAACAAGATTCTCTGGAACGGCGTCGCCTCGAAGACCCGTGCGGGGACTCCGTGTTTCGGGTGTACCGAACCCACCTTCCCCAAAACCGACCTGTTCCGGACCAAAACCTATATGTCGATCCCCTCGGAGATGCCGCTGGGAGTTCCCAAGCGAAGCTATCTTGCGCTGGCCGGGGCGGCCAAATCGTTCCACATCAAACGGCTCGAAGAGAGGCTGATCGATGATCACGCATGAACTGATCGAGCGGATTGAGGGGGAGGCGCTCATCGATTTTCGTACGGACCGCAGCGGGCGGGTACAGGACGCGCAGATCCGTTTTTTGCATTTTCGGGGAATGGAGGCGATTTTGGAGGGGCGCCATCCGCTCGATGCGCTTGTCATCGCCCCAAGGGTATGCGGAATCTGCGGCCATTCGCACCTGATCGCGGCGGTCGAGGCGATCGAAGCAGCTTACCGGCACAGCGGTGCGGAGGTCAAGCTGAGCATGAAAGCACGCAGTATCCGCAACGTTACAAAATTTTCCGAACTGCTGCAAAACCATCTTAAATGGTTGTATCTCATCATGCTGGGCGAAAGTGCCAAGCTGCTACGCGAAGAACACCCGTTGCCCCTCAAGGCACTCAATGCCGCATCGCAGGCCAATCGCCTTGCCGCGCTGTTCAGCGGCCAGTGGCCCCACAGCTCCTATGCGCTTCCCGGCGGTGTGACGTGCGACCCGACCCACATCGAAATCATGCAGGCGCTCAAAATCCTCGCCGAACTCGAACGGTTCGTCGAGGCCGAGGTTTTGGGGTGCTCTTTTGGGGAGTTTGAAACGATCCGCTCCTATCGGGATCTGACGGCGCTGGGGGGGGATTTCGGAAAATTGCTCCAAAACGTGGAGCGGCTGGGCCTCGCGGACACCGGGCACAGCCACGGCCGTTTTCTCGTTTTGGGGGAACATCCCGGATGCCGCAGTATGGCCATCGACGGCAACACCCGCCGCGCTGCCGACGTTGCCAACGTCAGCGAAGACGCCTCGGCGGTGATCGAAGGGAAAACGTATGCCAAAAACGCCCTGTACGAAGGGGCGTTTTACGAGACGGGTCCTTTGGCCAGGGCACTGGTCTCGGGCCGGAGCGTCATCGGGGCGATCCACGAAGCGCACGGCGACAGCGCATCGGTACGGATCGCCGCGCGGATGGACGAAATGGTCGATCTGCTCAAAAACATCCGTCGTCTGATCGAAACGCTCGACCTTTCCGAGCCGTCGTATATCGCCCCTCCCCCGATCGAGACAATCAGCGGGGAGGGGAGGGGAATCGTCGAAGCGCCTCGCGGCAGCCTGATCCACACCCTCCGCATCGAAAAAGGGAAAATCATCGCGTACGCGATGATCACCCCGACGCAGTGGAATCTCGGTAACGGTACCGCCGTGTCGCCGGGGGTGGCGCAAAAAGCGATGATCGGTGCCCAAAGCCGTGACAAAGCCTCTTTTCTTTTCCGGACGTTCGATGTCTGCTCCGTCTGCACGACCCACTGATATCTCCTTCGTTTAGTCCCAAATATAACTAAGAATTTATCTTTTTAAATCAGTTTTATGTTTTAAATATTGGTTTAAGTTATTCGGATTTATCATACTGAACGATCATTCACTAAAAGGAGGGGGACCATGGCCGAGCGTAGAGAAGCGTTTAAAATGCTGTTTAGTGCAAACAGCGCGAAAGTGGAGACGAACAAAGGGGATGCGTACTACGACAGACTC
Organism: Campylobacterota bacterium; assembly: GCA_040752835.1. Taxonomy (NCBI): domain Bacteria; kingdom Pseudomonadati; phylum Campylobacterota; species Campylobacterota bacterium. The sequence goes on from JBFMGG010000008.1 coordinate 178,667, forward strand.
TTCCAGCAGTGCCGTGCGCGGCTTGACGAGCTCAAAGCGTCGCAGCCGCTTCAGGCGATCGATTTTCACGAGATTCTCAGCGACGAAGGGTACGATCGCCGCGAATTCATGAAATGGGCGAGCGCGGCGACGGCGATGCTGATGTTGCCGCCGATGTTTACGCCGCTGGTGGCCGAAGCCGCCGAACTGATGACCCGTGTTCCGGTCATCTGGCTGGAACTGCAAGACTGCGCGGGGAATTCCGAAGCGTTGCTGCGCAGCGACGGGCCGAAAATCGACGAGATTCTGCTCGACATCATTTCGCTTGAATTCCACGAGACGTTGATGGCGGCGGCGGGGCATCAGGCGGATGCGCAGCTTGAAGACGCGATGCACGCTTTCAAAGGCAAATACCTCCTCTTCGTCGAAGGGGCGATTCCAATGGGGATGGAAGGGCAGTACGGTACGATCGGCGCGAGCGGAGAGACATTCCATGAACATCTTGTTCGGGTTGCCGCGGACGCGGCGGCGGTCGTTGCGGTCGGAAGCTGTGCCACCTACGGCGGTATCCCGGCGGCGGCTCCGAACCCTACCGAAGCGGTCGGCGTCATGGATGTCCTCAAAGGCAAACCGATCATCAACATTCCCGCCTGTCCGGCGAATCCCGCCAACATGGTGGGGGTCATCTTGCATTTCGTGTTAACGGGGCAGGTCCCCGAACTCGATTCGCTGCTGCGTCCGAAATTCGCGTTCGGATACCGTATCCACGACAACTGCGAACGCCGTGCCCACTTTGACGCCGGCGAGTTCGTCGAAGAGTGGGGGGACGAAGGGGCGAAAAACAATTTCTGTCTCTACAAAATGGGTTGTAAAGGGCCGATGACGTTCAACAACTGTTCGATCGTCCGCTACAATGAAGGGGTCAACTGGCCGATCGGGGTCGGACGGGGATGCATCGGATGCTCCGAGCCCGATTTCTGGGATAAATACGCGTACGAGCGTCCGATGAGCGACGCCAACATCAAAGCACCGACCGGAGGCGTCGAAAAAACCGTCGACCAGTTCGGTCTGGGCGTTTTGACCGCCACGGCGGTCGGTATCGGAATCCATGCCGCCGCGAGCGCGGTCGCGGGTAAAAAATCAGATGAAGGGGAAGCACAATGAGTAAACATATCGTAATCGATCCGATCACGCGTATCGAGGGGCATCTGCGCATCGAAGCGGTGATTGACGACAACAACACGATCGTCGACGCCTACAGCTCGTCAACGATGTTCCGGGGAATCGAGGAGATTCTCAAAGGACGTGACCCGCGCGACTGCGGCCTGCTGGCGATGCGGATCTGCGGCGTCTGTACGGGGACCCATTACCAGCGCTCCATCGAGGCGGTCGAACACGCGTTCGGCGTGACGATTCCCAAAAATGCCCGTCTGGTCCGGAACCTGATTCAGGGTGCGCTCTACGTCCACGACCACGTCGTCCATTTCTACCATCTCCACGCGCTTGACTGGGTCGACATCACCAAGGCGCTCGAAGCCGATCCGGCCAAAGCGGTTGCCGAAGCGCAAAAGTGGGCTTCCGTCGCGGGTGTCGCGGCGTGGGGCGACAGCGAATCGGCGTACAAAGCGGTGCAGGAACGGCTGACGAAATTTGTCAAACAAGGGCGCCTCGGACCGTTTGCCAAAGGGTACTGGGGGAACAAGCATTACAAACTCACCCCCGAACAGAACCTTGTCGCGGTTTCGCACTACCTCGAAGCGCTCGACCTGCAGCGCGACGCCGCGAAAATGCAGGCGATTTTCGGGGGGAAAAACCCGCATCCGCAGAGCATCGTCGTGGGCGGCGTCACCTGTGTGCAGGACATTCAGAACCCCGCGCGGATCGCCCTGTTTAAAAACCTGCTTCTTAAATTCCGCGATTTCATCAAACGCGCCTATCTCCCCGACGTCTACATGGCCGGGACGATGTATGCCGACGAAGCGCTGGACGGGACCGGCGGCGGGCTCAAAAATTATCTCAGCTACGGCGATTTCCGCCTCGACGACACCGAGTTTTACAAATCGGCGCTCCTCTTCCCCAGCGGTATCGTCGTGGGCGGGGATATTTCCAAGGTGATCCCGCTCGATCAGGGAAAAATCGCCGAGGATGTCACCCACTCGTGGTACGAAGGGGCCAAACCGCTGCACCCCTATGATGGGCAGACGATCCCCAACTACACGGGATTCGGTAAAAAAGAGGGGGGAATTGCCTACCTTGACACCGAGAAAAAATACAGCTGGATCAAGTCGCCGATTTACGACGATACCCGGATGGAAGTCGGACCGTTGGCCCGTATGGTCATCGGTGTGGCTGCCAAGGACGAGCGGATTACCAAATACGTCACCAACTTCCTTACACGCGGAAAACTGCCGACGTCGGTCCTGTTCTCGACCGTCGGGCGGACTGCGGCGCGTGCGATCGAGACCGAGCTGATGGCGGATGTGATGGTCGAATGGACCGACGAACTGGCCGCCAACGTCGCCGCAGGCGATCTGAGCACCTGGACGGAGTTTGATTTCAACACCGTCAGCAAAAGCGCCAAAGGGTACGGAATGGCCGAAGCCCCGCGGGGGGCGTTGGGGCACTGGGTGCGCATCGAGGAGGGGAAAGTCGCCAATTACCAGGCGATCGTCCCTTCGACCTGGAATGCCGGGCCGCGCGACTACAAAGGACGGATGGGGGCGTATGAATCGAGCCTTATCGGTACCAAAGTTGCCGATCCCGAACAGCCGCTGGAGATTTTGCGTACCATCCACAGTTTCGACCCGTGTATCGCGTGTGCGGTCCACCTTGTCGATACCAAAGGCAGAGAGCTCGGCGTCTACAAAGTCGACAGCGTTTGCGCGATCTAGGGGGAAAACATGAAACCCGGATACGAAAAAATCAAACGGATGACTCCCGCCATGCGGATCATCCACTGGGTGAACGTGGTCTCCATCCTCGCGGCGGTAATCACAGGGCTTTACATCGCCCATCCCTATTACCAGAGTTTTATCGCCGACCCGGCGGTGGACAAATACGTAATGGCGTGGAACCGCTGGATCCATTTCATCGGGGCGATTTTGCTCGACGTTACGTCGGTGGCGGTGGCATACCTCTACTTTTTCAGCCGGTTTGAAAAACCGTACAAAAAGCTGGTCCCCAACGCGCGGAACGTGACGGAGTTCAAAGAGGTGCTGATTAATCTGCTCACCCTCAACCGCCGCAAAAATTTCGATTCCAGCCACAGCGACAGTTTCAATGTCGTCTATTTTACGATCATGCACCTGATGCTGATCCTGATGCTGCTGACCGGATTGCAGATGTATGTGCACGGCCTGGCGTCGGGCGAGAGCAGCATCGGCGCGTGGTGGCCGTGGATGCTTCACATGACGACCGACTGGACGTTGTGGGTGTTCGGCGGAAATATGGGGGTGCGGTACGTGCACCATCTAATGATGTGGTGGATCGTCGCATGGGTGATGTTCCATGTTTATTATCAGATATGGCGGACCATTTTCTGGCAGGAGGGGGATATCGCCATCGCCTTCGGCGGGTCCAAATTCAAAAAAAGTTCCGAAACAGAGTAAAATCCCCTATCGGATACGGTGGTGCCTTCGGGCACCTCGGTTGAGACCGCAGGGGCGGTTTTAGCCGAGTCAAACACAAAGGGCATTCATGAAAAGCGTCGTGGTCGTCGGTATCGGCAATATCCTCTTCAAAGACGAAGGGGTGGGGGTGTATGCGGGACGGTATCTGGATGAAAACTACCGTTTCGAACCCTCCATCGACATCATCGACGGAGGGACGCTCGGATTCAAACTGATGACTTACTATCAGTCCTACGACAAGGTGCTGATCCTCGATACCGTCTCCATCGACGATGCGCCCGGATCGGTCTACCACCTCCCGGCCGAGGCATTGATGGGGTTGGGAAGCTACCGTCAGACGGCTCATGAAGTGGAAGTCGTCGAAATGCTCGAAATCTGTTCGTTGCTGGATAAAATGGCCGACGTCAGCGTCGTGGGGATTATCCCCGAAGATATCGAAAGCGTCGAGATAGACCTTACCCCGACGCTGCACGGGCGGTTTGAAGCGATGATCGAAACGACGCTGGGCGAACTCAAAAAGGCCGGGATCGAGGTCATCCCCAAAGAGAGCCCCAAGCCTCTCGCCCAGATCATCGATCTTTACGCCAATCCCACGATGGCATCGTTTCATGCGCTCAACCCCTAAGGAATAACCGTGGCGTTCATTTTCGAAATCGGGTGCGATACCCATCAAAAGACGATTGCCAATACGCTGGTGTCGATTCTCCGCCTTTACGGAATCGAGGCTTCGGTCACCCAGGACAAAGGGCGCATCACCTGTGCGATGAATCAGGACCATCCGAGACTGCAGGAGGCGTTTGACGCGATGGGTTCGCTCCTCCCCGCATCGCTCTTCATGCGCGGCAGTTCACACCGCTTTGACGATACCCGCATGACGCAGCTCCCGGAGTTCCTGGAACGTCTCCCGTTGGGCCTCGGGGTGTGTCCGCGCTGTATGCGCGAGATGTTCGATCCCGCTTCACGCCGTTACTATTATCCTTTCACTTCATGCAACCATTGCGGGGGGCAGTACGCATTTTTCGAAGCGTACCCTTATGTTCGGGAGAATACGGCGCTGCGCGCTATTTCTCCTTGCCCGGCGTGCACGGAAGAGTTTTCCGAAGATGCGTTTCGTCAGGGGTACCCGCAGATCGGATGTCCCGAATGCGGTGTCGAGGTGACGCTGCGGGAGGGGGAAACCCTTTGGTGCGCGAAGTCCTCGGCCGATTTTAAAGCGTTGTTCGAACGTGCCGCCGCCGCCGTGGCCCGAGGTGAACGGGTCCGTATCCAAACGACGATGGGGGTTCGCACGTTTGCGCTCCCGGCTGCGGCGAGTGATGATTCGATCGTGATGGTATTCGACGCATCGAAACTGAGCGAGCTTTTTTCGCTGATCGATGAAGAGTTCAACGCCCTTCTTTCCCTCGAACGCCCCATCTTGCACGTCGCGCTCAAAGACCCGTTTTTCAAAGCGTCATTGGGCGATACGGTCGACGCCCAGTACGCCGATGACGGATTTACGCTGCTGCTGGGACGCGAGCTGATCGGATTGGGAATCGGGGCGGCAGTTTACAGCACCGACGAGGGAGCCGATGCCGATGTGATGATCGGATACGACATCGCCATCAACACCCAGTCTCCCATGCGCCTATTCCTCAACAAAGAAGTCCGCTTCGTCGCACAGGGGGAGAGGGGAAGCTTCCCGGCCTATATCGCTCCGGCGGTCGATGTCGCCGGTTTCGCCCATTCGCTGGCCGCGGTCCGTGTGGGAGAGAAGATGCTGATCGACCGCCCCGAACACCTTGGGGGGACGACGACGTCGAAAGTCAATGCGCTTGCGGGGGAGGAACTGGGATTTTCGCACGGGAATCTTCACCGTTTCGATCAGGACACGGCCTCGTTCATGGCGGTTCTGGCGGAAAACGGTCTGCGCAAAAACAGCGCCGTTTGCGCCTACTTCGACGAAACGATCACTTTTTTGTACACCAAAGGCGAGCACATCACCCGCGTCATTCCCGCCGAACCGTTCGTCTCTTCGGGGCTGATCGGACGGATCGGATCGTTGCGCGAGGGATCGGACCGTCTGATCGACAACCTCCGGCTGCAGCGTGCCGAATTGTACGGTGTGCTCGAAACCATCGAAGGTTCATCGTGTTCTTTGTTCGAAGCGGCCGCAATGATCGTCGGGCTGAAAAATCCGGGGATGAACGCCCTTGTCAAAGAAGCCCTTCGTTTTGTCGGTAAAGGGGGGCTGCAAATCGATACGAAACTGCGGGACAACCGTTTTGATTCGGTCGCTTTTCTGGCCAGCATCATCAGCTATCGCCTCGCCGACGTTCCGACGCCGCTGTTGTGTTATTCGGTTTTCGAGTCGTTGGGAGACTATTTCAGTGATATACTTACTGAACTTAAAAACCGTTCCAAAGCGGAACATGTGGTGTTGTGCGGAAGTGGGTTTGCCAATCAAAGCCTTTACAGCCGCGTAATGCGAAACCTCAAAAACACGCCGCCGGTATTGTCGCGGAGTTTTCCGATAGGGAGGGAAAATGGAGTCGTCGGAGGGATTTATCTCTAAACGTCTGCTCATTACACTCCGGGGGATTGTACAGGGGGTCGGTTTCCGCCCTTTTGTCTACCGTATCGCCAAACGCTACGGGATACGCGGATACGTGACCAATACCCCCGAAGGGGTTTTGATCGACGCCGAAGGACGGTCCCTCGAAGCGTTCCTCCATACCCTTCAGAACGATTTGCCCCCTTTGGCGCGGATCGATGCGCTGGAGGCCTCGGAGGAGGCCGTGGTCGGGCATGAGGCGTTTGAAATCCGTGAAAGCCGGATGGGGGAAGGGAGTACGGCGATTCCCCTTGAAAGCGCACTGTGCAACGCATGTGAACGCGAGATGCGCGATCCTTCCAACCGCCGTTACGGCTATCCTTTCATCAACTGCACCGACTGTGGACCCCGGTACACGATCATGCAGATACCTCCTTACGACCGCGTCCGTACGTCGATGAAACATTTTGCGATGTGCGACGCGTGCCGCGCGGAATACGACGATCCCAGATCACGCCGGTTCCATGCCGAACCGATCAGCTGTCCCGAATGCGGGCCGAAGCTCCGGCTGCTCGACGCTGCGGGCAACGAAATCCGAGAAAATCCGATCGAAGGGGCTGCCAGACGGCTGAGGGAAGGGAAGATCGTCGCGCTCAAAGGGCTGGGGGGATTTCACCTGATGTGCGACGCCACGTCCGAAGCGGCGGTGGTCGATCTTCGCCGCCGCAAACGCCGCCGTGCCAAACCCCTGGCGGTGATGTTCGCTTCGATGGAACAGTTGCGCTTCCACGCCCGGATCGATGAGGATGAAGCGGCGTTGATCGAGGGGAACATCAAGCCGATCGTCCTCGTGGATGCCGATCCCGCATCGTCGCTGGCCCCCTCGGTCGCACCCGGGATCGGTCGCATCGGGGTCTTTCTTCCCTATACCCCGCTGCACCGGATGCTCTTTGAATCGGTTGATTTTCCGCTGGTGGCCACCAGCGCCAATATCAGCGACGAACCGATCCTCATCCGGGCCGAAGAGGTGATCCAGAGACTCGGCGACGTCGTCGACGCGATTCTCGATCATGACCGGAGCATCGTCAACGGGCTCGATGACGCCGTCGTCCAGGTGGCGGGCGGGAAGACGCTGATGCTTCGAATGGGGCGGGGATACGCGCCGTGTACGTTTTTGCTTCCCGCACCGTTGCCCAAACCCCTTTTGGCGGTCGGTGCGCATCAAAAAAGCGCCGTGGCGCTCGGAGTCGGCCGTAGCCTCGTCCTGGGCGGTCACATCGGGGACCTGGGAAGTATCGAAGCCGAGGAATATTTCGAGCGCAACGTTCATACCCTGGAGCGCTTTTACCGCTGCACGCCCGAAGTGATCCTCCACGACGCCCATCCCGCTTACGCATCCACCCGATACGCTTCGCAGCGGACCAAAACGACCGCCGCGGTACAGCACCACTATGCCCACATACTCGCCTGCATGGCCGAACACGCCCTGAAGGAAACGGTGATCGGATTTTCGTTTGACGGGACGGGATACGGAGAAAACGGGACGATGTGGGGCGGCGAGGTACTGATCGCCGACGTCAGGGGATATGAGCGGATCGGGTTTATCAAACCTTTTGCCCTGTTGGGAGGAGACAAAGCCATCAAAGAGCCGCGCCGCATCGCTTTGGCGTTATTGTTCGAACGCTATTCTCTTGACGAAGTACTCGCGATGGACATCCCTGCGACCGCAGCGTTCTTGCCGCATGAAATCCGGCAGCTCCACCATATGTGGAGCAAGAATCTCAACGCTCCGCGATCGAGTTCGATGGGACGGCTCTTCGACGCGGTCGCATCGCTGGGGGGATTCGTCCAGAGTCTCGATTACGAAGGGCAGGGGGGGCTGATCATGGAAGGTTACGTGCGGGAGAGGGAGGCGGAACCGTTTACGTTTACGATTGAAGAGGGATGCATCGACGTCTTGGGGATGGTGGATCAGATCATTGCTCTTCTGCCTTCGGAAGAGGCGAAATACACCATCGCCGGACGCTTCATCGCCACGGTCTCCTCGATCATCGAAACGTTGGCGTCGCGTTACCCCGATCTTCCCGTCGTCATCGGGGGCGGGGTATTCCAAAACCGCGCGCTGATGAGCCGCCTGTACCGCCGTTTTGAGGGCAAACGGTTTTATGCCCAGCAGCGTACCCCCATCAACGACGGTTCGATCGCGCTTGGGCAGGCATGGTGGGGCGTCCACAACGTTTAGACTCTCGCCTCCAGCCATAGCCGTTTGAGGATGTGCGACTGCTCGGGGAGGGGGTAGTTGAATTTGAATTCGGCCTCTTTGAGATAATAGACGAAGTGCTCCGATTCTACCCCGCGGTACTCCAGGATGAACGATTCGAAAAATCCCCAGAAACGGGTGATCGCATTGTTTCGTTTCTGGAGCTTCGCAATGCGGTTGAGACGGAGAAACTTCGTGAACTCCCGATAATAGACGTCGTGTAGATTGTCATCGAGAAACTGCTGTTTGTAGCGGTGCAGGGAGGGCATCATCAGGGTGTAGACCCATCCGCCGTAATCGAACGTAATAAAATTGTGGGCGTCGAAAATATGACGTTCGTCGTGGCGCTTGGCCGCTTCGAGATAGATGTATTCTTCGTACTCCCCGATCGCTTCGGAACGGTTCTGGTAACGGAGTTCGAGATGTTCGGTAATGAGGGTGCGGAGCCGATCGTAGCGTTTTTTGACGGTGACGTAATTGAGGTTCAGCTCCCGTGCGGCGGCGGACGCGTTGGCACCGGTGCAAAACGCATCGATGACCGCCATATCGGTGTGCAGTTTGGAGGGGCTGTATTTTTTCCGGCACGACGGGCATTTGACCATTCCCTCGGCCAGATGATAGAGCCTTCCCCCGCAAAAAATGCATTGTATCGTCGGTTCCATAGCGACTATTGTAGCATCTCTTGGTCCTGAAACCATATAAGAATTTCCCTTTTTTAGATTACTTTCATTCTAAAAAAATATAATACCTGAATAATGATTCATAAATAAAGGCGGCAGAGCGATGGAAATAGGGTTGCTGGTAATTTTCTGGTACGGCATTCTTCACGCTTTCGGTCCCGACCATCTCACCGCCATTGCCGATTTCTCGATCGGCAAAAACGCGCGCAGGACGTTTTTCACCGTCGGTGCGTTTGCCATCGGGCACGGGGTTATGCTGTTCGCGTTCGCCAAGCTGCTCGAGAAAGTTTCGATTCCCGAAAACATCACCGCGTATGGGGATGTGATCGCATCGAGTGTCATCGTTTCGATCGGGGTATATCTCCTTTACATGGTCGTCCGTAATAAAATCCATCTCAAAGCGCACGTGCATGAGGGGAAACGCCACGTCCATATCTGGTTCGGCGACGAACACGCCCACAACGGCGAGAACGGCGGTGCTTCCGCCCTCGGGATCGGGATGCTGATGGGAATCGGCGGCGTACGGGGGATGCTTGTGACGCTGGGAATGATCGAAGGCCAAAGCGTCGATGCGATGATGATCCTCGCCTTTATCGCAGGGGTAATGGTTGTCTTTGTTGCCTTTGGTTGGGTAATATGGTGGATCAACAAGGATGTCCTCACCAATATCCGAAACGTCCGTCGTGCGTTCGCCGCGGTAGGGGCTGCTTCCGTCATCGTGGGCGGCAATATGCTTTTAGCTTGACAGAGGAGAGATTCTAAACATGTGCAAAGACTGCGGCTGTTCGATTACCGATCACCACCACCATCATCATCACGACGAAGATCACCGTTCGCATGAACACCACCACGCGCACGAGACGCTGCATCATAACCCCCAGCTCAACGACCCCAAAACGATTTCGGTCATTACGAAAATTCTTGATAAAAACGACCGCGAAGCGCAACACAACCGCGAGCATTTCGACGGGCACGGAGTGCTGGCGATCAACCTGATGAGCTCCCCCGGCAGCGGAAAAACGACCTTGCTGGAAAAAATAGCTCCTCTTTCGCCGTTTAAATACGCGGTGATCGAAGGGGACCTCGAGACGAGCCGCGATGCCGACCGGCTCAAAGCGGCGGGCATCAATGCGGTGCAGATTCAGACGGGGAGCGCATGCCATCTCGATGCGTTCATGGTACACAAGGCGCTCCACGATCTTCCCATCGCGGAGCTGGATGTCTGCTTTGTAGAAAACGTCGGGAACCTGGTCTGTCCCGCGAGCTACGACGTGGGGACGCACCTCAACGTCGTCCTCGTCTCCGTCCCCGAGGGGGAAGACAAAATCGCCAAATATCCGGTGATGTTCCGCAGTGCCGACCTGGTACTGATCACCAAAACCGATCTGCTCCCCTATTTCCGATACGACATCGAGCGTGAAAAAGCCGAAGCGCGCAAATTGAAACCCAATGTCGATATTCTGGAAGTGAACATGAACGACGAGGCTTCGATCCAAAAAGTGATCGAATGGATCGAGTTCAAACGAAAGATGAGAGTCTGACATGTGTCTTTCCATCCCTTCAAAAGTGGTCAGAATCGACCCCGAAACCAACACGGCTACCGTCGATACGATGGGGGTTCAGCGCACCGCCGGGTTGGATCTGATGGAAGAGGGCTCCGTTGCGGTCGGCGATTACGTCCTGCTGCACATCGGATTTATTATGAACAAGATTGACGAAGAAGACGCCCTTGAATCGCTCAAAGTGTATCGGGAGATTTTGGAAAAAATGGACGAATCCGAAAGGCGTGCCGCAATAGCAGAAAGTGACAATTGCCCTAACGGCGGAGCCTGATATGGGGTTGGAACTCAAAAACCTCTATGATGACTTTCGAGATGCCGATACGATAAAAGCATACGCGAAGATCATCGCCGAGGATGCCAAAAAACTGACCCACCCGATCAACATCATGGAGGTGTGCGGCGGGCATACCCACACGATCATGAAATACGGTGTATTGCAACTGCTTCCCTCCAGCATCCGGTTCGTTCACGGCCCGGGGTGTCCCGTGTGCATCATGCCCAAAGAGCGGATCGACCACGCCTATGTCCTCTCTCGGCAACCTAACGTCATACTCGTCACTCTGGGCGATATGATCAAGGTCCCCGGAAGCAACGGAAGCCTCCAAGATGCGCGGAGCAAGGGCGCGGATGTCCGTTTCGTCTACTCGCCTCTGGATTGCTTGAAAATTGCCCAAGAGAACCCCGACAAAACGGTGATCTTCTTTGCCATCGGTTTTGAGACGACGACCCCGATGACCGCCGCGCTGCTCGATACGGTGATCGCTCAAAACATCCCCAACATACTCCTGCACGTCAACCATGTCACGGTACCCGCCCCGATGCGCGCGCTGATCAGCGACGAGGCGTGCATCATCGATGCGTTTTTGGGACCGTCGCACGTGAGCGTTATCAGCGGCAGCAAAATCTACGAAGAGTTCCCGCGTGATTGGCATAAACCCGTCGTCGTGAGTGGATTCGAGCCTGTGGACGTCATGCAATCGATCAGCATGATCGTCAAACAGTTCATCGAGGGGCGATGCGAACTCGAAGTGGAGTACAAACGTGCCGTGACGCGTGAGGGGAACCTCAAAGCCCAAGCGTTGAATGACAAATATTTCCGCCAAGTGGACTTTCGCTGGCGGGGTCTAGGGGACATTCCCCAAAGCGGAATGGGTCTGCGCGACGAGTATGATCGCTACAACGCCGAGAAGATTTACGATGCGATACTGCCCAAAGAGGAGATTAACGATCACAAACTCTGCATCTGCGGCGACATTCTCAAAGGGAAAGCCTCCCCGCCGCAGTGTAGTATCTTTGGCACCGCGTGTAAACCGAGCACCCCTGTGGGAAGCTGTATGGTTAGTTCTGAGGGGGCGTGTTCGGCGTATTATAAATATGGGAATTTGGTATGACAAAAACGATTACATTGGCCCAAGGCAACGGCGGCGAAGAGAACAACGAACTGATCAAAAAGGTGTTTTACAAAGCCTTTAAAAACGAGATTTTAGAGCGGAGCGAAGATGCGGCGGTGATCGGGAATTTAGCGATGACGACCGACAGCTTTACGGTGAGTCCCCTCTTTTTCGCAGGGGCGGACATCGGCAAGCTCGCCGTGTGCGGAACGTGCAATGACCTCGCGATGATGGGGGCACAGCCCAAATATCTGACGTGCAGTGTCATCATCGAAGAGGGGTTTGAGGTAGAGTCACTGGAGCGGATCGTCGAGAGCATGAGAAGCGAACTCTCTATCAACGGTGCGGTGGTCGTCAGCGGCGATACCAAGGTGGTACCGAAGGGGAGCGTGGATAAGATTTTCATCAACACCACGGGACTGGGGGAGATCGTCCAAGCGGGGATCAGCTCGAACAACGTGAGCGAAGAGGACGTGATCCTCATCAACCGTGACATCGGATGCCACGGAGCGACAATTTTCGCCGCACGCGAGGGGATTGAGATGAGCAGTTCACTCAAAAGTGATTGTAACTCATTGTACCCACAGGTGAAAGCTCTCATCGATGCGGGGATTCGGATTACCGCGATGCGCGATGCGACGCGCGGAGGTGTTGCGGCAGTGCTCAACGAGTGGGCGAGACAGTCGAACGTCTGTATCGAGGTCGAAGAGGATAAAATCCCGATAAGCGATGAGGTCAAAGGGATCTGCGAAATGCTCGGATTCGAAGCGACGGCGTTGGCGAATGAGGGGACGTTTGTATTGGCGGTCAAAAAAGAGGATGCTCAACGTGCTGTCGAGGTCCTGCAAAGTTTCGAGGTATGTGCGATGGCATCGGTGGTAGGGGGAGTGAGCCAAAAGTATCCCCAAAAAGTCATCCTGAAAAGCCCTTGGGGAACGTCGCGCTTTTTAGAGACCCCAAACGGTGAATTACTGCCGAGGATCTGTTAATGCACGAGTATTCGATTGTTCAGGCACTATTGACCCAGTGCGAAGATATCGCAAAAGAGAACGAAGCCAAGTCGGTCACGAAGATCGTGGTTAAAATCGGCAAGATGAGCGGAGTTGAACCGCATTTGCTCGAAATCGCGTTTAATACCTTCAAGGAAAAAACGGTATGTGACGGGGCGGAGTTCGTGATGAACGTACAGCCGCTCGTGATCGAATGCAACGGGTGCGGAACGCAGACGATGCTCGAAGAGATATATTACAAATGTCCCGCATGTGAGAGTCTGGACGTCCGGGTGACCGACGGCGAAGAGATGTTTTTAATGAGCTTGGAGATGGAATAAAAGGAGAACGTCTTTACTGAAAGTTCATTCACTTTTAAGAATTTTTAATCTCTTTGGTTCCATAATGTTTTAACGATACAACACTACCAAAGGATAACGCGGATGCAGCACGAAGACTTGTGGAAAAAAATCAAAGAGCACCAGGAACTCTCACGACGGGATGTATTGAAATTGATGGCGCTTTCGCCTGTAGCTGCGGGAGTTTTGGCCTCATCCGCCGCAACCGAGGCGCATGCCGAAGCGTCCCAGGCAAAAGGGCGTATCGTCATCGTCGGAGGCGGATCGGGGGCATTGATGGTCCTCTCCAGGCTGCGCCGCGCTTTGGCCAATCCCGATATCACCATCATCGCTCCGAACGACAAACACGTCTATCAGCCCGGCCAGGTATTCGTTGCCGCGGGTGAATACGAGCCCGACGACATTACTTTCGACAACACCGGTTACATCGGCGAAGATGTGACGTGGATCCGCGACGAAGTCGCGACGTTCGATCCGGAGGGGAACAAGCTGCTCACCAAGGGGGGAAAACAAGTCGATTACGATTACCTCGTCGTCGCGACAGGGATGCAGTACCATTACGAAAAGATCGAAGGACTCAACGCCGGCCTGATCGGTCAGCACGGGATATCCAGCGTCTATCTGAGCGATCTGGCCAAAGGGACCGCAGAGGGGGGAACGATTACCCGCGATTGGTTCAATGCGGTGCGTGAAGCGGCCAAAACCTCCAAGCCCCGCGTCATCTTTACCCAACCTTCCACCCCGATCAAATGCGGTGGCGCTCCCCAAAAAATGCTCTACCTGTGCGACGATTATCTCAAGAGAGATAAACTCGATGCGGAATTTATTTTCGCCACCGCCGGAGAAAAACTTTTCAGTATCGAAGAGATCGAAGCGTCACTCACAAACGTGCAGAAACGCTACGGCAACATCACGAACAAATTCGGACACGAACTGATCCGCATCGACCCCGAGAAAAAACAGGCGACTTTCCTGCACAAATACCAGGTTCAGGGAGAGTACGACAAAGAGTACGAAGAGTACGAAATGATCGACAAAGAAGAGGAAGTGGTGCTCGAGTACGATTTCATCCATGTTTCTCCTCCCACGGCGGCGGTGGATGCGGTCGCCGATTCGATGCTGGGATGGCAGAAAGGGAACGCGCAAGGGTGGCTCGAAGTCGACCGCGAGACGCTGCAGCACCGCCGCTACAAAAATGTTTTCGGGATCGGGGACGTATGCGGTATCCCGATCGGAAAAACAGGGGGGACGGCGCGCCATCAGGGTCCAGTTGTCGTCAAAAACCTGATTGCCGTGATGGAGGGGAAAGAACCGGCCGAAAAATTCGACGGCTATACCGTCTGCCCGCTCAAGGTTTCCTACGGAGAGATCATCATGGCCGAATTCAATTATGACGGACTTGCCCCTTCATTTCCGTTAGACCCCGCCAAACCGCGCTGGATCTGGTGGATTTTCGACCTCTATATGCTTCAGCCGATGTACCGCTATCTCATGCTAAACGGCCTGATGTGATAAAAACGTGTTACGGATATACACAACGCAAAAGAAAGTCGAAATATAAGGCAGAGTAATTGACGCTGTTTTGGTCAGTTGGTACGTCACTTGCATTACCATACCTGAAGAGTATAAAAAATACGTAAAAAGGTGTGGAATGAGCAAAGAGTATGTGTTGAGCGACACCGATTTTCTGGTGTCGCAAACGGATGAAAAGGGACGGATCCTTTTCGCCAACGAAGATTTCTGCAAAATCGCCGGCTACACGCTTGATGAGCTGATCGGCCAACCCCATAACATCATCCGTCATCCCGATATGCCCAAAGCGGCGTTCAAAGACCTGTGGGATACCGTCAAACAAGGTCAAATCTGGACCGGCTACGTCAAAAACCGCACCAAAGACGGGGGATATTACTGGGTTTATGCGACCGTGTTCCCCAACATCGCGTGCGAAGAGGGTCAATGCGGATTCATGTCGTGCCGCCGCAAACCCTCTCGCGAAGAGATCGCCGAAGCCGAGAGCCTTTATCAAACGATGCGGCAGGGGGCTTAAATGAACCATACGACGAAAATAGCCCTTGTGGCGGCCGTGGGAATCGGCGGAACCGTTATCGGATTCATGAGTGCAAGCCCGGGCGTGATGGCGGCGGCTTCCGTCCTTACCGTCCTGGTCGCATCCGGGATGCTTTGGCAACCCTCCGCGCACAACGCCCAGATCGACGGATACCTCGACCAGTTTATGGAACTGATGTACTACAAACGCAACCGGATCAAACCGATCGACGCACGCCCCGGATCGCTTGAAGCCAAGCTGGGCGCTTTGGCCAAAGCGCACGAAGAGATGTTGCTCGCCGACACCCGGGTGGCCGGGGAAATGGTGCTGCTGGCCGACAAGGTGAGCCAGGGCCATTACCGCTGCCGGGTTGAGAGCGATACGAAAACTCCCCACGTCCACCTGCTGCGGATGACGATGAACAACATGCTCGACCAGACCGAAAAAAACATCGACAAGGCGATCCGCGTCCTTGAAGCCCTCGGCGAAGGGAAATTCGACACCCGTGCCGAGATCGGCGTCGAGGGGAAAATGGGGCAGATGCTCGCAAAAATCAACGAGCTCGGCAGCGCCCTGCAGCGGATGGAAGCGCAGAATACCGAAGCCAAAGAGGTGCTCAACAACAACACGCTTCACTTACGTCAGACGATCGAGGAACTCCGTTCGACGAAGTTCCTCGAACTCAACGGCATGATCAACACGACCGTCGAACGGATCCAGAACGTCGCGGGCAAAGAGCACGAACTTGCCGACAATCTTCAGGCCCTCACGGGGAACGTCCGCGAAACCAAAGAGATTCTGGTTACGATCGGAGACATTGCCGATCAGACGAATCTACTGGCGCTCAATGCGGCGATCGAAGCCGCCCGTGCGGGAGAACACGGGCGCGGATTCGCCGTTGTCGCCGACGAAGTGCGCAAACTCGCCGAGCGGACCCAGAAGAGCCTTGCCGAAAGCGCCGCGACGATCAATATCCTGATTCAGTCGATCAGCGACAACAGCGAAGCGCTGAACAAAAACATGGGTGAAATGATGGACCTCACGCAGTATGTGGGGAACGTCGACCGTAAGATGGAAGAACTGCTCGAGGCGATGGACGCGATGAGCTGAGGCTCATGCGCTGTAGGGGTGCAGCAGGATCGACGCCCCGTTGACGTCCCCTTTTTCGAGTTTCAGCGCCGCCGCATAAATGCGCCCGAGCATGCCCGTATGGGTGATGAGGGCGTCTTCGATCTCCTGATCGGGTTTGAGCTCTTCGACGATCCTCTGAATCGGTACGTTCATCAGCCCTTCGAGCAAAGAGAGCATCGCGATCAGACGGGTCCGCTCCACCGTTTTTTCTTCGGGATCGGGTGAGAGTTTGTGAAGAAGCGAAACCATCGTATCGATCCGTTTCTGGGCAAAAACGGTATAGGGATTCCGCTCATCGACCGATTTCGTCCCCGATTTGGAGTAGATGATCAGCATCAGCCACTGCATTAGATCCATTTTCCCCAGTTTTTCGAGCATTTCGCGCAGCGACGCCGTCCCTTCGAGATAGTGGGGATGGACTGAACGCAAAAACTGTATCAGCTGCAGCGATAGGCTCCCTTCCTGTTTGAAAAAGTGGTGGATTTCATCGAGCGAAGCGTCTTTTTGGAGCAGGGAAAACAGCGACATCACCTCCGAATACTGAGGGTCGATCCGTTTTTGGGTAATCAGATGCGCTTTGGCAAAATAAAATCCCTGAAAATACGCGAACCCGACCCCTTTGTACGCTTCGACGATTTCGTAAAATTCCACTTTCTGGGCGATCCATTTCATTTTTCCGTACGGGTTCGGGGCGAAACGGAACTGTTCGATGTCGGTTTGGGTGACGTCGAATTTGGCAAATTCGACGAACGGGAAAATAGGGGAAAAAGTTTCCAGGTAATGGGGGTGAAAAGAGGCGTTATCGAGCGCGAACCGGTAGCCGAGTGAGAAATAATAGCGGATCGCTTCATGGACGCGCGCGTTGATTTTGGTAGAGGCGGAGAGTTCGAAAACGAATTTCTCTTTGGGAAGGGTGCGGAGGATGTCGGTCAGCAGCAGGGGGCCGTCGGTATTGACGAATGCAAGAACGTCCCCGAACGCTCCCTCCGAACCGATTTGGTTAAGAAGATTCACGAGCACCGACGCCGTAGCGTGGCGAGGATCGTCGATGACGCATTCGCCGTAAGCGTTGCGGTAAAAAAATTCGTAGCCGACGATCTCTTCGGAAAGATTCAAAATCGGCTGTCGTGCCAGTTGTAGCGTACTGTTTAACATTGTTTCTCACTGTTCGTGTTGCTGAAGTGTACCGTAATTTGAGTATTATTTCAAAAAGAGATACACGATACGAATAGGCGGAACCGATGACGCAGGAACATAAAACGATCCATTTCAAAGACTACCTTCCCCCGGCTTATACCGTTGACGAATGCCGTTTGGAATTCATTATCGAGGAGGGCTCCACGCGGGTCGACAACGTCATGCGCATCGTCCGCCTCGATCCTGCCGCAACTGAACTGCGGCTTGACGGCGAGATGCTGGAACTCGAACTGCTGTGGGTCGATGAGGTTCTGTACTCCGAAACGATGTACCGTTCCGACGAAAAAGGGTTGAACATACCCCTCGATGCCGACGAAGCGACCGTCCGCGTCATCACCCGTATCTATCCGCATGAAAATACCGCCCTTGAGGGGCTCTACCGCTCGGGGGGGATCTGGTGTACCCAAAACGAACCCGAAGGGTTCCGCCGGATTACCTATTTTATTGACCGTCCCGACGTCATGACCCGTTTTACGACCAAAATCATCGCCGACCGCGAAAAATGCCCCGTGTTGCTGGGGAACGGAAACCTGCGGGGGACGGCGACGCTGGAGAACGGAAAACATCTTGCCCTCTGGGAAGACCCCTTTCCCAAACCTTCTTACCTTTTTGCCCTTGTAGCGGGAGACCTTGGGTCGATCCGGGATACGTTTACCACGATGAGCGGCAAAACGGTGGATCTTGCGATTTACTGCGATCCGGGGAACGAAGAGAAATGCCGTCATGCGATGCGTTCGTTGAAAAAATCGATGGAGTGGGACGAGTACACCTACGGGCGCGAATACGATCTGGAGGTCTACAGCATCGTTGCGGTCGACAGTTTCAATATGGGGGCGATGGAGAACAAAGGGCTGAATATTTTCAACTCCCACTACGTTCTGGCCGACGAGGATACTGCGACCGACGGTGATTTCATGGGGATCGAGAGCGTGATCGCCCACGAATATTTTCACAACTGGACGGGGAACCGCATCACCTGCCGGAACTGGTTCGAACTCACCCTCAAAGAGGGATTGACCGTTTTCCGGGACCAGTGTTTCAGCGCCGACATGAACTCCCCTCTCACCCAGCGCATCGACGACGTCCGCGCCCTTCGCGAACGACAGTTCGTCGAAGACGCGGGACCGACGGCCCATCCCATCAAACCCGACAGCTACATCGAGATCAACAACTTTTACACGGCGACCGTTTACGAAAAAGGGGCCGAGGTGATCCGGATGATGCATACGATACTGGGTCCCGAACGTTTCCGCGCCGCGATGGACCGCTATTTTGACACTTTCGACGGCCGGGCCGTGGGAACGGAGGAATTTTTATGGGCCATGCAGAGCGAAAGTCCGGTGGATCTGGATCGGTTCAAGCGGTGGTATTCTCAGGAGCGGACTCCTACGCTCGTCGTTTCGGCTCTCCACGATCCCCTCAAACGGCAGCTCCGTTTGAGCGTCGTTCAGCAAGTGCCCAAAAACACCAAGAACCTCGAACAGCTCCCTTACGCCATGCCGTTTAAAATCGCCCTGTTGAACGGGAACGGCGATCCTTATCCGCTTCAAACCTCCGACATCACCGTTTTGCACGGCGACGTGCTCTGGATCGAGGAGGAGAAGCACGAGATCGTGTTCGAGGAGATCGAGGTTCCCCCGGTGCTGTCTTTGAACCGTGGATTCAGCGCCCCGGTCATCGTGGAATGCCGGCAGCTCGATTATCCGTTTCTGATGGCCCGCGACGGCGACGGCTTTGTCCGCTACGAAGCGGCCCAGCGTTTCGGCATCGAAACGCTCGAAGCGATGATGCGGGGAGAGAATGCCGATGAGCGTTTCGTCGAAAGCTTCGGTGCGGTTTTGGCGGATCGTTCGATCGAGCCGATGTTCAAAGCGCAGCTGCTGGAACTTCCCTCGATCGCATCGTTGATGCAGCGCCAGAGCGTCATCGACGTCGAATCGATCGCTTCGGCCATCGAGCGTCTCAAACGGACTCTTGCGGAGCGTTACGGTACGATCCTCCGCGATCAGATTACGATCCTCTACGATCCCTCGGATACGTCGATCAGCGGTGAGAGCATGGGGCGCAGGGCGCTGAAAAACCGTTTGCTCGGGCTGCTGATGAGTCTGGGGGCCGAAGAGGACGCGCAACTGTGCCATACCCATTACACCCGGTCGCTGACGATGACCGAACGCCTTGGGGCCCTCGAACTGCTTGAAAACTATGCCCCCGTCCACGCCGAAGGGGCACTGGAACATTTTTACGCCCGCTACCGGGATCAAACGCTGGTGATGAACAAGTATTTTGCCGTACGCGCGTCGTCCCATCGTGAAGGGACTCTCGAGAGGGTCAGGGGGTTGCAGGAGGATCCGGCATTCGACATCAAAGTACCCAATCTGGTCCGCGCACTGATCGGCAGTTTTGCCCGAAACCCCGTCGCGTTTTACCATCGCAGCGGCGAGGGATACCGCTTTATCGCCGACAAAATCCTCCAGATCGATCCGCTCAATCCGCAGGTGGCCTCGGGCCTCGCCGGCGCGTTCAAAAACTACGCCCGGCTGTGCGGCGAGCACAAACCGATGATGGGGGGGGAACTGGAGCGGATTAAAAATCACCCGGGGCTCTCGGACAACGTCTACGAGATCGTGTCGAAGATTTTGGGGACGCCGTAAAAATTGAGAAAAAAGGTAACATTATAATCTTTTGTCGAATTTCTAATATAAAATATGAACCATCTTGTAAGGTTGTGATAACATTGTGATGGAATGGTAATATAATCACCGTTAATGGATTTTATTAGAAGGAGAAACAATGGCGAGATTAGTGGTCCTCGGCGGCGGTGTCGCCGGACACACCGCGGCGACATTCGCGGCGGATTGGCTCGGTAAAGAACATGAGGTGGTGGTCGTCACCCCGAATTCGAAATGGAACTGGATTCCTTCGAACATTTGGGTCGGCGTCGGCGAAATGACCAAAGAGGATGTCACGTTCGATCTCGCTCCCGTTTACGAAAAAGCGGGGATTACCTACAAACAGGCCAAAGCCGTGAGCATCAACCCCGAGGGAAGCGCGGGCAGCGATAAACCGTTCGTCACGATCGAGTACACCGGTCAGGGCAAAGCGGGAGTGAGCGAAGAAGTCACGTACGACTACCTGATCAACGCCACGGGCCCCAAACTCAACTTCGGCGCGACACCGGGGTTGGGAGAGGGATCCAACCTCGGCGAGCACACCGTTTCGGTGTGTACTGCAGACCATGCCGAACACGCGGCGCATGAACTTGAAAAAATCATGGACAAAATGCGCAAAGGCGAACGCCAGAAAATCCTGATCGGGACGGGTCATGGAATGTGTACGTGCCAGGGTGCGGCGTTTGAGTACATCTTCAACGTCGAGCACGAAATCCGCAAAGCGGGTCTTCGCGATATGGCCGACATCAAATGGATATCCAACGAGTCGTTCATGGGGGACTTCGGGATGGGCGGACTGCACATGAAAGTGGGCGGTTACGTCGTCAGCAGCCGTATCTTCACCGAGTCGTTGTTTGCCGAGCGCGGCGTCGATTACATCACCGGTGCGCACGTCAACAAAGTCGAAAAAGGGAAAGTGTCGTACGAACTGCTTGATGGTTCGACCGGTGAAGAGAGCTTCGATTTCTCCATGCTGATTCCTCCGTTTGCGGGGGTAGGACTCAAAGCCTACAACAAAGCGGGCGACAATATCACCGATACGGTATTCGCTCCCAACGGATTCATGAAAGTCGATGCCGACTATACGCCAAAAGCCTACGAAGAGTGGAAAGCCTCCGACTGGCCGCGTACGTACCAGAACCCTACGTACAAAAACGTTTTTGCCGCGGGGATCGCGTTTGCTCCTCCGCACATCATCTCCAAACCGGCGAAATCGCCCAACGGTACCGTTATCAACCCGACCCCTCCACGGACGGGTATGCCCAGCGGTATCATCGGAAAAGCGGTTGCGGCAAGCATCTGTGATCTGATCAAGCACGGTGCGAGCGCCCATCTACACGAGGCTTCTATGGCGGAAATGGGTGCGGCGTGCGTCGCTTCCGCCGGTAAAGGATGGCTGGACGGCCAGGCGGCGGCGATGACCGTTTACCCGGTCGTTCCCGATTACGACAAATACCCGGGAACGGGGCGTGATACCGATTATACGTTTGGTGAAATCGGTCTGGCAGGTCACTGGATCAAACACATCCTCCATTACCTGTTTATCTACAAAGCGAAGCTCAAACCGGGCTGGTCGTTTATTCCCGAATAAAGAAAGAGGAGAAAATCATGTCAAAACCAGAAGAATTCAACTTCGCCAAAAACGACAAGTTCAATACGGCGATGATCCCCGGCAAATGGGCGCGCTTTATGCGGACCTGCAAACTGTGGCAGTTTATCCGCTTCATCATCATCAACCTCAAAATGCTGGTCGTTGTCAGCAAAAGCCACTAACTCTCCCGTTTTGGCCTCGCGGCCAAAACCCTAACTTCCGAAAAAAGTGTCCGTGCCATGATCCGAGAGATTATCCGTTATCCCGATCCCCGCATCCGTCTGATATCTGCTAACGTCCGTTTTTTCGATAGCGAACTGCGTGCATCGATTACCGATATGATCGATACGATGAAGGCCAACGACCTCGATGCCCTCACCGCAATTTTGATCGGTATCCAGTACAACGTCATCGTCATGAAAGAAGGGGAATCGTATGTCCCTTATGTCAACGCGCGGCTGATCAAGCAGTCGGAAAAAGCGGTATTTACCGAACGCAGCCTCTATTACCCCGGCATCAGCGTCGACGTCGACCGTTTTACCCGGGTCACCGTTATCTACGAAGATACGGAAGGGAATCCGTGTCACCGCGATCTGGAGGGGGAAGAGGCCCGCCGGTTCCAGCAGTATCTCGATTACGCTTTTGGGAGTACTTTTGTCGATCGGGTGGATCGTGAAATGAAGCGGCGTATCGACGATCACCTCGAATTCGGACTGGTCGCCGATGCCCGTGGCGGAAGCTGCCCGAGGGTATTCGTGCGCGATTACTTCAAAAAAGGGGCGAAGTGGACGATGCTTCTGATCGCGGCGAGTTTTTTGTTCCCTTTGATTCTCTCTCCGACATACGCGCAAACAGTGTTTTGGATCGATGCCGCCGCCTTGACGGCGGTGCCGCTGCTCATCGTCGGCTATGTCCTCTACGCTTTCTACGAATCGCGAAAATACAAACAGTGCACCAGCTGTCAGACCGGAAATATCATCGGCACGACCGCCATTTTAGGGGCGCAGTTTTTGCTGATTGCGGCGGGCGTCTTTTTCTGGATCAGACCATAAATAATAAAAAATTATAGTATTATACCGTCATCGTTTCAAGAGGATAGGGTATGAATTTCCCCGATTTGTCGCAGTTGCAGGATGCCAGAGATGTTTTGATCGCGGAAAAGGGGTCGATACTCGCCGAATGGGTTTCGCACGAGATCTGTTCGGATATTCTCAAGCGCCACGAGATCGATACCGACTTTTTCGTCAACCGTTACGCATCGAACGTTTTTGATTATTTCATGGGGGTCGTTTCGGGAGAGATGGAGATCGGGCAGTGTCCCGTCATCGCCGATCTGATCGACTACCTCAAGGATAAAGAGATCCGGGCGGACGAACTTTTTGTCCTCTGTACCCATTTTAAGCGCTCGGTCATCGACGCCACCTATCGACTCGGGGTCAATGCCCAGGGGGTATTCAGCACGATCAGCTATCTGTTCGACCAGAATTTTGCGGGGGTGCTCAAGCTCTACACCGATACGATCTACCAAAAAGAGCAGGAAGCCCTCAACGCGTCAAAAGCGAAGGAATACTTTCTCTCGAACATGTCGCACGAGATACGTACCCCCCTTAACGCCATTTTGGGATTCGTTTCGCTGCTTCGGGACGAAACGACCAATCCGCGGTCGCAAAAGTATCTTGACATCATCTCCAACAGCGGCGAGACGCTGCTGCACATCATCAACGACATCCTCGATTTCTCAAAGCTCCGCAGCGGCGAATTTACGGTCGATCCGCAGCCGTTTAACATCCATGACGAAATTTCGCATACGATGGAGCTGTTCGTCCCCAGCGCCAATTCCAAAAGTATCACCCTCACCAGCTTTATCGATCCCTCGATTCCCTACGAGATGACGGCCGACGCGTTGCGGATCAAGCAGATCCTGGGGAATTTTCTGAGCAATGCCATTAAATTTACCGATCATGCCGGGGTGATCCACGTCGAAGCGCGCTATGAAGAGGGATTGCTCTACCTCTCGGTCAGCGACCAGGGGATCGGGATCAAACCGGCCGACCAGGAGAGAATCTTCGATGCCTTTTCGCAGGTCCAGGAATGCGGCAAGCAGCTTCAAGGCGGAAGCGGCCTGGGACTTTCGATCTGCCGTCAGCTTGCCGTCCATATGGGCGGGGGTATCGAACTCGAATCCTCACCCGGAAAAGGGAGCGTGTTTACCCTCAAAATCCCCGTGACGGTCAATACGGAGTGTTTTATATCGAAGTTCGACCCCTCCCGGATGGAAAACCTCCGCATCGCACTGTTGAGCTATCCCGAGGAAGAGGGGTACAAGCTCGAATCGCTGCGGCGTTACTGGGAACATTTCGGATTGAAGATCATGCAGATTGATACGGTGGACGAATCGGCGGATCTGCTGATTTTTCTCGAAAGTGCAATCGACGAAACGAAACGCAGTGCCATCATCGAACGGAATATCCCCTCGATCGCGATTCTCGATTTCCTCGATGACCGTTACGATACCGTCGCCAATATCGTTCCGCTGACCTTCCCGATTTACTGCACCAAGCTCCAAGGCGCTTTCAACGAAGCGTTAGAAGGTACGGCCCGCGAGGGTGCGCTGCCGAAGAGTCCGTGCCGGGGATGCGGCTTTGAGGGGAACGTTCTCGTCGCGGAAGACAACAGCGCCAACCAGGAGTTGATCCGCATCGTACTGGAGCGTTACGGCCTGGGTTACACGATCGTCTCGAACGGAGCCGAAGCGCTTCGGGAGTTTGAACGCGGGGAGTACGACATCGTACTGATGGACGAACAGATGCCCGTGATGGACGGCAACGAGGCGACGGCCGCCATGTTGGCGTACGAATCCAAGACGAAGCGGCGTCATACCCCCATTGTCGCTCTGACCGCGAATGTGATCAAAGGGGCGCGCGAGCGGGCCATCCAAAACGGGTACGATGCATTTTTGGGCAAGCCGATCGTTCTGCGTGAGATCGAGCAGGTTTTCGAGCGCTACCTCCAAAGCAGACCCGTCGCTCTCTCGGATGTCTCAGAGGAGGAGGAAAACTCCATCGACATGGATCACCTCAAGAGCGCGCTGATGCTTGATCAAGAACAGATTGAGCAGCTGCTGGGGATTTACCGTGCGAAAATGGAGCGTTCGCTCGAGGAGCTTCGCGAAGCGATCGATGCGAAATCGTACGAGGAAATCGCGTTCGTGGCCCATTCGATCAAAGGGTCGAGCAGCAATTTCCGTTTCGAGGAACTGTCGCGGCTGGCACGGGTGATCGAGGAGTCGGCGGCGGCGGGAGAAGAAGAATTCGATTTTTCCGAAGCCCATGAGGTACTCTGCGGCGAGTTTACCCGCAGGTTTCCGGCGAAAGAGGCGGGTTACTCTTCGAGGTAGTATCCTACGCCCGAAGCGTTTTTGATAACGTCGGTGGGCAGTTTCGCCCGCAGGCGCCATACGAGGGTGCGGACGCTGTTGTCGGTCGCTCCTTTGGTGTCCCAGACGTAGTTGATCGCCTGTTCGAAATCGACGACGCTCCCCAGCTGGGCGACGAGAAGGCGGATAAACGCATTCTCTTTTTTGGTCAGTTTGATTTTTTTGTCCTGGTAATAGGTCTCTCCCAGCCCGATGTCGTGACGGTAGCCCTCACCAAATTCGACGATCGGTTTGTCCGAAAGCTTTTTCGCATAGACGAGCTTTTCGAGCTGTTCGCGGTCTGACTTGAGTTCGTCGAGGTTGGAATTGCGTTTTTTCTCTTCCTTGAACCGGTAAATCGCCATCTGGATCGTGGTGTGAAGATTGATGGGATCAAACGGCTTGACGATGTAGCCGTAGGGCTCGGTTTTTTTGGCTTTACTCAGCATGTCATTGTCCGAATGGGCCGTGAGGTAGATAAACGGAAGAGGGTGCTTGTCCCGGATGAACTGCGCCAGCTCGATGCCGTCCATCGTTTTTTGGAGGCCGATATCGATCAGGGCGATATCGGGGTTGTAGATTTTGATCTTGTTGCGGGCCGTCACCGCGTTGTCGGCGGTGGATACGACGTCGTATCCCTGTTTTTCCAGCGACATTTTCAGATTGACCGCAGTCACTTCATCATCTTCGACGACCAGTACCTTGATTGGGCTCATACATCCTCTTTAAACGATTTACAAAATATTATGATTCTAGCACAGAACCGGTGAAACTCAAAGTATTTTGTGTTCAAAAAACGGAGTTTTCCCCCCCGCTTTTCGAATAATGTCGCTTTTTTATCCGTTATTCAACCCAAAAGGGGCATAATCGCGATCAACGTAGGACGCACAGGACGATATGAATGCTTGATTTTGACAAATTTACGAAATATTCCAAGCCGGGTCCCCGGTACACGAGTTACCCCACCGCGCTTGAATTCAGCGACGCGTTCGACTACGATGCGTACCTGGCCAAGCTTCACGCGCAGGACCCTTCGCGCCCTTTGTCTTTATACTTCCACCTTCCGTTTTGCAAAAACGCCTGTTATTTCTGCGGCTGTAATGTCGTGTTTACCTCCAAAGAGGACAAAAAAGAGCGATACATCGACTATCTGATCCGGGAAATGGCGATTTTGGCCGATCACATCGACGTGAAGCGCCCGGTTATTCAGCTCCATTTCGGCGGAGGGACTCCGACCTTTTTTGACGCCGATCAGCTCCACCGGATTATCGCGGCCATCAAAGGCCATTTCAAAAATTTCGCAGAAGGAGCCGAGATCAGCTGCGAGATCGATCCCCGCCACATCGACGAAGCACAGATGAAAGTGCTCAGCGACGCGGGTTTCAACCGTGTCAGCTTCGGGATTCAGGATTTCGACGAGAAAGTACAGGTCGCGGTCCACCGCGTCCAGCCCTACGACATCACCAAGGCGGCGATGGATCTGGCGCGTAAATACAACATGGTGAGCGTCAACGTCGATCTCATCTACGGCCTGCCGTATCAGAGTCTCGAAACCTTCAAAAAGACGCTGGACTTGGCGGTTTCCCTTGATCCGGACCGTTTTGCGGTGTTCAACTACGCCCACGTACCGTGGCTTAAAAAGACGATGCGCAAAATCGACGAGACGACGCTTCCCCATCCGAGCGAAAAACTCGCGATCATGCGCTACACGATCGACCACATGGCCGAGTGCGGTTACAAGATGATCGGAATGGACCATTTCGCCAAACCCGAGGATGAGCTTTTCAAAGCGATCGAAAAAGGGGAACTCCACCGTAATTTCCAGGGGTACACCACCAAAGGGGGGGCGGACCTGATCGGGATCGGTCTTACCAGTATCGGCGAGGGGGTCGATTATTACGCCCAGAATTTCAAAGAGATGGAAGCGTACGAAGCGGCGATCGATGCGGGGCGCCTGCCGCACGAACGAGGCGTGGCGCTGAACGCGGACGACCGGATACGTCAGTACGTCATCATGGAGCTGATGAGCAATTTCAAGCTCGACATTCCCCGCTTCGAAACGGCCTACGGGGTAAAATTCGCGGAGTATTTCGCCGATGCCCTCGAAGCGCTGAAGCCGTTTGAGGCCGACGGACTGCTCACCATCACTCCGAATGCGATCGAGTGCACCCCTACGGGGACGCTGCTCATCCGTAATATCTCGATGCCTTTCGATGCTTACATGAAACGTCATGCCGCATCCGACAAGGCGTTCAGCAAAACGGTGTGACCATGACGCGACAGGGCGAACTTTTCAATTTCACGGCGACGTCGGACGCGTGTATCAAATGCGGGAAATGTATTCCGGTCTGTACCATCCACAATGTCAACGCCGACGAAGTTACCTCTCCGCGCGGCTTCATCGACCTGCTGGGTGCGTACGAGCGCGGGCAGCTTGAGCTGGACAAAAACGCCAAAGAAATTTTCGAAAGCTGCTTTTTGTGTACCAACTGCACCGACGTCTGTCCCAAGGCGCTGCCGACCGATATGGTGATCGAGCAGGTGCGCGCCGACATCGCCGACCGCTACGGCATCGCATGGTTCAAGCGGGCCTTTTTCCTTCTTCTCCGTCACCGCAAACTGATGGACCTGATGTTCAAGCTCGGGTACGTCTTCCAGACCTGCGGTTTCAAGATCAAAGAACAGACGCAGTCGATGACGCCGCGTTTTTCGCTTCCCATCATCAAAAAAGACCGTCTGCTCCCTTCGATGGGGAAAACGTCGTTTCTCAACACCTACCCCGAAGAGATCGACAACGGCGGCAAACGGCGGGTTGCGATTTTCATCGGCTGTCTGGGGAACTACAGCTATACCGAAATCGGAAAGGGGCTTGTCGAAATTCTCGAAGCGCTGGGAATTGATGCGTTTATCCCCAAAAAACAGCTGTGCTGCGGGGCGCCGGCCTATTTTACGGGGGATTTCACCACCGTCGATCACAACGCGAAAAAGAACATCGAGTATTTCGAGAGTTTTATCGACGACGTCGAAGCGATCATTATTCCCGAAGCGACCTGCAGCGCGATGATCAAGATCGATTACGACCACTATTTCCACGATCAGCCCGAGTGGCGTGAAAGAGCCAACCGGCTCAAGAACAAAATCTTCATGGCGACCGAGTGGCTGGAGCAAAAAACGGAACTGAAAGCACTTTTGGCATCCAAAGGGCGCAGCGATCTGGTAGTTACCTACCACGACCCCTGCCACGCGCGAAAAATGCAGGGTGTCTACAAAGAACCCCGCGCGCTGGTCGGACAGAATTACACGATTACCGAAATGAGCGATCCCAACGCCTGTTGCGGGTTTGGCGGGGTCACGATGCAGACCGAGAAATTCCATTACGCGCAGGCCGCCGGAAAACCCAAGGCCGCGATGATCGGAAAAAGCGGAGCGCAGATCGTCACTGCCGAGTGCAGTGCGTGCCGTATGCAGATCAACAATTCCCTTCACGAAGCTTCCCTCGACGTCGTATTCAAAAATCCGATCGAACTGATCGCGGAAGCCCTCCGACAATGACGGCTTTGGAGGTCGAATCGTTTCTGGAGACGTTTCAAACCCTCATGATCGCTTCGGTGACTCCCGAAGGGGTACCGCACGCCAGTACGGCACCGTTTGTTCGGATGGGAAGCGATTTTTACATCCTCATCAGTACCGTGGCACAGCACGGACGCAACCTTTTGGCCAACCCCCATATTTCGCTGCTGTTCACCGAAGACGAATCGCGATGCGCTCAGCCGTTTGCCCGCAAACGGGTGACGATAGAAGCAAGAGCGTCAGATACGGTTCGTACCGATCCGATGTACGGTGCAATCATCGAACGGTTCAAAGCCCATTTCGATCCTGAACTCATCGGTTCTTTGACGCAGATGGGAGATTTTCACCTTTTCCGACTTTCCCCTCAAGGCGGCAGTGTCGTGATGGGATTTGGCAAAGCGTACCGTCTGAACCAAAATCTCGAAGTAGTGACCCAGATCATGGGGCAGCACCAGAAGGAGAAAGCGTGATTATCGATCCGACGGGACTCAAACCCGATATCGTCTACAAACTGATGAGCAATACGATCTTTCCCCGTCCGATCGCATGGATTTCGACGGTGGGGGAAGGGGGCGTAAACCTCGCCCCCTACAGCTATTTCATTCCCGTCTCCACGGTGCTTCCGTGCGTCATGGTCTCCTTTGGACGACACGAAAACGGCGGGCTTAAAGACTCGATCCGCAATATCCTCGACACGGGCAAAGCAACGATATCCCTTGCGCACGACATCCATGCATCCCCCATCGAAGCGAGTGCCGAACCGCTTCCTTACGGCGTCAGCGAAAGCGAACACTGCGGCATCGATATGAAAACGGCGCTGGAAGGGTATCCGCCGATGGTCACGGATGCGAAGGCGGCACTGCTGTGCTCGCTGCATCAGATTACCGAACTCAAAGAGAGCCCGATGAGCATCGCTTTTTTGAGAATCGAGCATTTTTACTATGCCGAAGGAGTGGTAGACGAGCGCTACAACGTGCATCTGCAAAACATCGGCCGTGTGGGGCGCGATTATCTTGTCGGCGCAAAACGGATCAAGGGGTAACATGGAATTTTGGAATCATATTTACGACCAGTTCGATCCTGTCGCCTTCCATCTTTTCTCCATACCGGTCCACTGGTATGGGCTGATGTACGTCGCCGCGCTGTTTACCGCATTCGCCGTGGCCAAATGGACCATCGTCAAAGACAGCATCGCCATCACCAAAGAGCAGCTTGACGATTTTTTCTCGTGGGAAGTCTTCGGGGTGATCCTCGGTGCGCGGCTGGGGTACGTTTTCTTTTACGATCCGAATTCGTGGTATTACCTGACCCACCCGTGGCAGATTTTCAACCCCTTCATGGACGGGCAGTATGTCGGCATCCGGGGGATGAGCTACCACGGTGCCGTGATTGGGTTCCTGATCGCTTCGTACCTTTTCGTCCGCCGCAGCGGTATCCCCTTCGGGCGGCTGATGGATGTCGTAGCGATCTCCGTACCTCTGGGGTATGTGTTCGGACGGATCGGCAACTTCCTGAACCAGGAACTGGTTGGCCGCGCGACCGATGTTCCCTGGGGCATTTACGTCTACGATACCCTTCGCCACCCCTCGCAGCTTTACGAAGCGTTTGTCGAGGGGATTGTCGTCTTTGCCATCGTCTATCTCTACCGCAAGCGTAAGGCGTTCGAGGGGGAACTGATCCTGGTGTACGGATTCAGTTACGGAATCGGTCGGGGACTGGTCGAATTCTTTCGCGCTCCCGATCCTCAGATCGGCTATCTCGCGGGAGAATGGCTGACCCTCGGGATGGTGCTCAGTTTTGCCATGGCAGCCGTTGCGGCAGTGTTGTGGGCCTATTTCCGCTCACGGAACCGGATGCAGAAGCGGTGAATACCCTCCACGTAGTGATAATCGAGTGAAAAACGGTGCATGTCGCACACCGACTGGGCAATGTAGAGTCCCAGCCCCAGCCCCCCGTCTCCCCTCTCCGTAACGAAAGCCTGTAATGCCTCCTCAACGGGGCGTTTGAGTGGTTCGCCGCTGTTGGAAATGCAGATTTTTTCCCCGTCGCAGCGGATGTCGATCGGATAAGATGCGGCATGGCGGTAGGCGTTGTCGATCAGATTTTGCAGCGCGCTCGTAAAAAGGGCTTCATCGACGAGCAAGATTCGATCACACCCTTCCAGCCGGATGTTCTGTGGATCGAGGATGAGGTTGTCCGCCGCGGTTTTAATGACGGATTCCAGCGATACGCTCTCTTTATTCAGCGCAAACGCGTGCATTTTCTCGATCTGGGCCATCTGGTTGATCAGACGTTCAAGCCGTTCGAAAAGTTTCCCCAGCAGATTGCGGTTCGGACTCGGTTCTTCGAGTTCGACGATGAGTTTGCCTTTGGTGATGGGGGTTTTGAGTTCGTGCATCATGTTACGCAGAAACAATTCGCGCGATTTTTTCAACTTCGCCTGTTTTTCGAGGGCATCGTTGAAGGCGTTGGAGATCAGGGCGATCTCATCTTTGCCTTTGCTCGTCGTGTTGACTGTCTCTTTCCCTTCGCCGTAGAGCCGGATTTGCTCGTAGAGACGCTTCAGCGGTCTGAGGTTGCTCCACAGCAGCAGGTACATGCTCACCAGTCCCCCCAGCAACGCCACGAACAAAAACCAGACGAAGTAGTAGGTTTTCCCTTCCGCCGTGTCGCGGTAAAACATCGTGCAATGCCCCTGATCGAGTTCATAAATGACTCCGGCGTCATCCTTGTAAATCGTGACCCGTACGTTTCGCGAACGGAGTTTTTCTTGCATGGGCGGAGGGAGTTTGAGCGCTTCACAGCGGGGTGTTTTCCCCGCAATGACCTTGAACCCGGCCGCAGAGAGTTCGGCATTCGTATCGGCGCAGCTGCGCCCCCGGGTTTCGTCGACGATCCGGGAAAGTTCCATCGAACGGTGGGCGAGTAGATGAAATTTCTGGCGTTCCTGTTCACCGAGAGCGGAGAGGAACAAGAGTATTAAAACAACCAGCGCAAGGAAAAAAAAGGCGTGAAGTTTAAAAAAAACGGAATGTCGGCGTGAAATCATAGGGTAAACTGATAACCCATTCCGCGGACGGAACGGATGAGAGTGGGATGTTTGGGGTTGGCTTCGATCTTCTGGCGGATGCGGCTGATGAGAACATCGATACTCCGTTCCGAGCTTTCCCAGCCGATCGATTCGACGTTGTTGGCGATGAAATCGCGCGAGACGATTTGACGGCGGTGTTTGATCAGGAGGGCCAGGAGCTCGAATTCGGCACGGGTAAGCGGGAGAAGTGCCCCCTCTTTGTAGATCCCGTTGTCGTCGACGCGAAACGTCTCGCTACTGGCCTGTATCGTTTTACCGCCGACGCGGCGGAGCAGGCTTTGGATCCGTGCGACAAGCTCTCTGGGCTCGTAGGGCTTGGGGAGATAGTCATCCGCTCCCAGTTCGAGGGCGATCACTTTGTCTCCCAAATCGCTCCGGGCCGAGGAGATGATGATGGGGATGTCGCTCCGTTCCCTGAGCGATTTGCACACCTCAAGCCCGTCGATATCGGGGAGGGTGAGGTCGAGCAGCACGAGATCGTACGATTCGATACCCAGCGATGCCAGAGCGGCGCGGGGATGCTCGTAGGCGATCACCTCCATCTGGTAACGGCTCAAATACTGGGTCAAAAGATCCGAGATTTCGAGGTCGTCTTCGATCAGGAGGATTTTAATCATGCCGTTTTACTTATTATCGCAGTTTTTGCAACCCATGCCGCCCATTTTGCCCTGTGGCGGATACATCCCCTGTGCAGGACCGCATTTCTGCCCTTTGAGCTTGCGCATGTATTCAATTTTGCCGCGCTGCTCGGGTGTGAGGACGGAGAGCATCTTTTCATGCTGTTTGTTGTGGAATGCCTGCGTTTCTTCGCGCAGTTTGATGATCTGCTCTTTTTGTTTGTCGTTCAGATCGAGCGCTTCGAGAGCTCTGGGAAGCTGTTTCGTATCGCACTGGCATTTCTCCATCATTCCGCCTTTGCACATGCCGCCGTTGAACATTCCCTGTCCCATTCCCATAGGACATGCCATCAATGCCGTGGCTCCGAGGATCAGGGCCGCACTAAGAATCTTTTTCATGGTTGTACTCCGTTTGTTTGATTGTTCATACACCGATATGATAGGAAAACTCATCCAACGTTGCGTCAATCCAATGTTAACGGGATTAACGGCCCTCACCCTCCCGGCGTTGTGTTTCGGTGATCCGAAGCAGGGTCAAAAACAGTACCGTGATCGCCGGTCCGATGATCATTCCCCAGAACCCGAATGTCGCAAGCCCGGCAATGATGGCGAAAAAGATGATCAGTTCGTTGATTTTCTCTTGCGGTTTGATCAGTTGCTGGTTGATGATCTTGATGATGACCGGTTTGATAAAGGTATCGGCGATGACCGAGATGACGATAACGGTGTAGAGGGAGATGAACAACGCGTTCTCGGCATTGCCGAGCGAGAATTCATACAGGGCGAAAGGGACCCACATCAACACTCCCCCCACGACGGGGATGAGCGAGGCAAAACCGTACATGATCCCAAACAACAGCCCGTTGTACCCCATATATCCGACCGCAACCCCGAACAATGCCCCCTCGAACACCGCCGTCACGAGGATCGAGTAAAACACGACGCTCATCGAAGAACGCATCTCAAAGAGAATCAGCGTGCTTTCCTGCTGCGGAAAATGGGTGGAACGTTTGAAAAATTCGAAGATCTCTTTTCCGTAATAGTGGGCGATGAAATAAAAAATCAGGATAAAAACCGCCCCGGAGAGAAACGACATGGCGAAACTTCCGATCTGGGAAGCATAGTCGAGCGCATGCTGGGCGAGTGCGGCGGTGTCGAGACGGTTGAGCGAAGCCTCGATTTTCGCTTCGAACCGGGCGAGGGAAGGGGGCAGATGTTCCATCCATCCCCGAAAGGTGGCTTGAAACGTATTCACCGACGCGGGATCGAGATTTTGCAGCAGGACCGAAAAATGGAAGAGGAAATATCCCAACGGGGCGAAAAAGAGTGCAGCGAGCATGAGAGTCGAGAGCATCGACGCCCAAAACCGGCTTTTGGTGAGCACGACGAACCCGGCTTGTATGTGGTACGTCGAGATCGCAAGCAGCACGGCGATGACGATATTCATCCAAAACGGCTCGTAAAGACGGTAAATACCGTAACTCGCAAACGCGAGGAGGAGCAGGGTAAAATGCTCTTTTCTGATCATTCAAACAGCCCCTGCTGCGGGGAGCCGAATTTGAGCAGATCGTAGGTTTTCGGCGTTGCTACCCTTCCTCTGGCCGTGCGTTCGAGGTAGCCGTTGGCGAGGAGATAGGGCTCAAGAACGTCTTCGATCGTCCCTTCGTCTTCGCTCAGTGCCGCGGCGATCGTGGAGAGTCCCATCGCCCGCCCTTTGGCTTCCATCAGGAGTTTCAGGAGGCGGATGTCCATTTCGTCGAACCCGTGGGCGTTGATCCCCAGCTGGTCGAGGGCGTAGCGGGAACGTTCGTGGACGATGGTGCTCTCGTTGGCGACGTCGGCGAAATCACGTACCCGTTTCAGCAGCCGCAGGGCGATCCTCGGGGTTCCGCGCGAGCGTCTGGCGATCTCCATCGCCGCATGTTTGTCGATGGCCTTTCCAAGTTTGAGGGAAGCTTGAGCGATGATAGCGCACAATTCGTCGGGGGTGTAGAACTGCATCCGGAAATTCATCCCGAAACGGTCCCGCAAGGGGTTGGATAGCATTCCCGCCCGCGTGGTGGCCCCGATCAGCGTGAAGCGCGGCAGATCGATCTTTACCGTCTGCGCTGCC
Organism: Campylobacterota bacterium; assembly: GCA_040752835.1. Taxonomy (NCBI): domain Bacteria; kingdom Pseudomonadati; phylum Campylobacterota; species Campylobacterota bacterium. The sequence goes on from JBFMGG010000008.1 coordinate 213,490, forward strand.
GGGCCGCTTCCGATGATGATGTCGAGGCGGAAGTCCTCCATCGAGGGATAGAGGATCTCTTCCACCGCAGGGGAGAGGCGATGGATTTCATCGATAAAGAGGATGTCCCCCTCTTCAAGATTGGTCAGAATCGCGGCGAGATCGCCGCTTTTTTCGATCATCGGCGCGGCCGTCACCTTGATGTTGCTTCCCATCTCGTTGGCGATGATCAGCGCAAGCGTCGTTTTCCCCAGTCCGGGAGGTCCGAAGAAGAGGACGTGATCGAGCGCTTCGGAGCGTTTTTTGCTCGCTTCGATAAAGACGCCCAGATTTTTTTTGATCTGCTCTTGCCCGATGTAATCGTTCCAGCCGCTTGGTCGGAGCGAAGTTTCGCTCGATTCTTCGGCATCAAACTTTTCGATCTCTACAATCCGTTCCACGAGTCTCTTTCTTTAGTAAATGTAGTTTTCGTCGGGAAAGGCGCGCGAACGCACTTCCGCCGCGTAGCGATCTGTGGCCTCTTTGACCGCCGCCGCACCGTTGTGGTATTGCTTGACGAATTTGGGGACAAACGGCTCGTAAAAGCCGAGCATGTCCGAAAAGACCAGTACCTGGCCGTCCACGCCGTTCCCTGCACCGATCCCGATGACGGGAATGCGGACGCTCTGCGCGACCCGCGCCGCGACATCGGCCTTCACCCCTTCGATGACGAGGATAAACGCTCCGGCCGCTTCGATCGCACGGGCGTCTTCGATCAGCGTGCGCGCATCCTCTTCGGATTTGCCTTTGACTTTGTATCCCCCCTCGGCCCGAACGGCCTGGGGCAGCAGCCCGATATGGCCGCAGACCGCGATCCCGTTGCTTGTGAGGTGGCGAACCAGGTCGGCTTTATCGGCTCCCCCTTCGATCTTGACCGCGTCGGCGGGCGTCTCGCGATAGACGCGGATCGCGTTTGCCAGCGCCGTCGCGTTGTCGGTATAGCTTCCGAAAGGCATATCGGTGATGACGAACGCGTCGGGTGCCCCTTTGCACACCGCGGCGGTATGGTAGATCATCTGCTCCATCGTGATGCTCAGCGTATCGGGATTGCCCCCGAAGCTCATGTTCAGGCTGTCCCCGACGAGTAAAATATCGGCACTCGGCGCCAGCAGCCGTGCAAAAAGGGCGTCATATGCGGTGATCATCACCAGCGGCTCGCCGTTTTTCCGTTTGAGTATGGAACCGATTGTAAGCTTTTTCATCGTTGTCTTGTCTCTGTATTCTGGGGGATTAAAGTAGATAGTTTACCCAAAATTTGGGGTATATCGCCATTCGATGACAACCTTAAGAGAGGATATTAAACAAAACGTGGTTATAATTTGACCGCACAGGAGAAGATCGACATGGGCATACGCAGCGAACTTGAAGCGAATTTCGATTTTGAAATCATCGACGAGTTTCTGGACCACTACGCAATGATGGTGGAAATCATGGAACCGTTGATCGTCGATCTGGGAAGCGAAACACGCTACCATCGCAGTATCGACGAATTGTTCCGCATTTTTCATAACATCAAATCGGCGTCGGGATATTTGCAGATGGAACCGATGACGCGTCTTGCGGCGTTTGTCGAGGAGGCGCTCGAACAGCTTCGGGCCCGTGACAAAAAAGCCAACGACGAGACCGTGAACTGGATGATCAGCGTGGCCGATATGTTCATGCAGTGGCAGGAAGATCTGAAAATGGACAACGAACTCTCCCACGTCCACTTTTCCCTTTTAATTTTACCCGATATGGAGTCAGAGTGAAACAACTCGTAGCATACATCACCGCAGGATATCCCGATACCGCTTTTACGGCTGATTTGGCGCTGTCACTGGCCGAAAACGGTGTTGATACCCTCGAACTGGGAGTCCCTTTTTCCGATCCGGTCGCCGACGGCCCGGTCATCGAGGAAGCCAACGGCCGTTCCCTGGGGCGGGGGTTTCGTTTCGCCGATCTTTTGACGATTTCAGAAGAGATCGCTCCGCGGATCGATACCTTGTGGATGGGCTATTTCAATCCGTTTTACCAGTACGGTATGGCCAGACTGCTCGAACGTGCCGAAACCATCGGGGTCAACGGGCTGATCATCCCCGATCTTCCTTACGAAGAGGCGAAAGCTTACGCCCCGTTGTTCGAACGCCATAACCTGGCCAATATCTCTTTCGTCGCTCCCACCGACGGCGACGCGCGTATCGCGACGATTACGGCCGAGTCGCGTAAATTCATCTATCTCGTCGCGTATGCGGGGATCACCGGGAGCGGGCAGAGCGAGGACTTGAACGGAGTGCTTGCCTCTATCAAGCGCCACACCACGACCCCGGTCTACGTCGGTTTCGGCGTCAACGAAAAGACCGCCCGGGAAAAAGCGCAGGGGGCTGATGGCGTCATTGTCGGATCGGCCATCGTCAGCGTTTTGCTCGACGACGCTCTCGGCGCCAGCCAAAAAATCGCCAAATGCTGCGAAATTACCCGCAATATTAAATCCCTGATTAACGACTAAGCGTGCTATAATGGCATATTCACTTCTTTTGGGGCTGACATGGCTTCGACGGGAGCGGGATGCTTTAGGTTGCATGCCGGACTGGGCACCTCCGTTACACGGCCCAAATTGCTTAAACGCAAACAACACTAACTATCGTCCTGCTTACGCTGTAGCGTAAGTTTTAACTTAACTTAGGACTGCTTCTCCTTCCGATTCTATCTACGAAGATTTGAGAAGTATAACCTCCAGATAGATATACCCGCTGGGCGCCTCGTCTGCGGAAGAATTTAGAGGCTGGGGCGGCGTAGCTTTGCACGTTGTGTGAAGTCGCCCGAGACCCAAACAACGTCTCTAAGCATGTAGACGCCTTTGGTGGCCCGTTTTCGGACTGCGGTTCGATTCCGCACAGCTCCACCATTCATAATCACTTCCATTTTTAAATCATATTTTCTTATAAGTGTAACCAAACGCTACGTGGTGATAATTTTTTTCCGTTGCTAGCTATTAATTTCAGAATTTAACAAAAAATTACAGAATAAGTAATAAAATAGTAATTCTTCTATGCCAGAATAGCATATTTCCCAAAAGGGGGTATACGATGTTAAGCCTTCAAAACGAACTGCACGAAAAGCAGGAAAAAATGCTTGACAAACTCAAAAGTCTTTCCGTGGACCATCTGATCGTAGCTAAACGCGCACGCATGACGATGCGGGAAATTTTCAACTGTCTCGAAATCAGTGAAAAACAAAGTCTCTCTTTGGATTTCGTTTTCAGTGAAATGGAAGCGTTCAAACAGACGATGGCGCATTTGCTCTACAAAGAAGATTTCGTAGTCGCCTGAACCGCTTTTTTCTCCTTTATCCGCTTGCGGATGCTTCGTGTATATTCATAAAAAAATAAGTTATTTACAGTTCAAAACTTGACATAAGCTATTTTTGCATTGTAAAATACTGTAAATAACAGTTTTATACTATCAAGGAAATGAATGAATCTTACCATTGTCAATTTCAAAGGGGGCGTTGGCAAATCGATGATCGCCCATCAACTCATCACCGCATTCGGATACGACGGATACGAGATCGATCCTTACGGATCGCTTTCGGACCGTCTCCCGGAACGGGTGCGCAAAATCGAACTGCGCGAGAAAAATCTCTCCGCACCCTCTACCGCGACGATTTTTGATTTCGGAGGATTTGATGACGTCAAACTCGATCAGGCGGTCGGTTATTCGGATCTGGTGATTGTTCCGTTCATCCCCACCCTCGAAACCATTCAGGGGACGGTCGATACGCTGGTACGGATCGCTCCCATGGGAAAGCCCATTTTGCTGGTTCCGAACATGAGTCAAAAAGAGAATGACATCAACGACGCAAAGTTCGTATTTGATGAAACGCTGGGATTTGAGACGGAGATGTTCGCATTGCCGATGAGTGTCGCGCTGCAGACCGCGATCAACGAAAACCGATCTATCCTGGAACTTTCGGCACAGGGGGGGATCAAGGCGTATGCCTACCGTAAAAGTGCTGGATTGATTCGAGAGTTGCACGAAAAGATTCTGGAATACAAAAACTAGGTACGAGTTATTAACAGTAAAAAGGTTGTAAATATGGAAAAATCGCCGACGGAAAACAAATTTGCCAAGCGCGTCACCCAGCGGGAACTTTCAACGCACGTTGCGATCCAGACCGCCAAGCATCCCGGAGGGCGTCCGAAAAAAAAGGAAGAGACCAAGCAAAGCGAAAAAGTCTTTCTGACATTGACGAAAACGGAAAAAGAAAAAATGGACCGTTACGTCGAACGGACCGGAGAGTCGATCGCAGGGGCGATACGTCGGGCACTCAAAGAGATGGGGATGATCTGATATGCGTATCGGGATAAAACGTACGGCCGTTGTAGTGGCCGCTTTGATCGCTTTTGGCGGGTGTGTGCCGCAGCCCGAGGTTCACAAAGCGGCGGAGCAAAAATGCATGAGTGCAGCCCAGCTGAACATGTATAGCTATGATCACCTCGCACGGACTGCGAAACTTTTGCGCGAAGACAAAAAGAACATTGAAAGTTTCGAAGGATTCATCCAGACGATGAAAGGGGCGGTTGATGATTATTCGCGAATGATCAAATCCAGCATCTACATCTCCAACGTCGTCCGCTTCCTTCCGGTACCTTATGCGGGCGAAGTCTCTAGCTCGGCCAAACTGGTCTCTAAAACGGTGCTCAACCTCGGCGGAGCGGCAAGCGCACTCCATCGTTACCAAAAAAGTACCGACAGCTATCTGGCGGCATTCGACAAACTGGATCCACAGACGGCGAGTTCCGCCGAGATTGTGAAATTGGCCCGATTTGCCGATACAAGGTTGCTGGAAGATGCCGACAACCTACAGGTCACATTGAGGGATATTTCCGAATCGACCGCAGCGTTGGCCGCTACGACCCAAAGTATCGCTGATGCGCTTGATGTGGGAAGCGGTTACGTTAATCAGGTCAAAAACCTTGTCGGAATGTCTCCTGAAAATACGGACAAGGTTCATGTTGCGGAAAACCGTCATTCGATAAACGCCCGGATGACGCAGCTCAATCAGAAAATTTCTCTCCTGGAAAACAGTGCACGGACACACCGGGATAATATTGCGAAAGCGCGTATTTATTCGGATTTGGCATTGGAAACGCAAAAGCGGGAAAAATAGAAGAAGGGTGGCACGCCCGAAGGGATTCGAACCCCTGACCCTTGGTACCGGAAACCAATGCTCTATCCAGCTGAGCTACGGACGCGTATAGGAAGGTTCGAAACGCGGAGCGTTTCGAACAAGTTTTGGAAGATTACTCTATTGTAGCTTAGTTCTTCTATAGGTTTAGGCTTTTTTCATGTAAGCGGCGACGAGAACGATGGTCGAACCGTTAATTTTGCCTTCGATGTATTTCGGATCGTCGGTGAGACGGATATTTTTTACGACGGTTCCGCGTTTGGCCGTAAATCCGGCTCCTTTGACCTCGAGGTCTTTGATCAGGGTGACGGTATCTCCTTCGCTCAAAACGGTTCCGTTGCTGTCACGTGTCACGCCGCCGGCTGTTTCTTCCGCGTTTGGTGTGCTCAGCATCCCCGCCTGGGCCCATGATTTCACGTCGTCTTCGAGGTAAAGCATATCGAGTTGATCCTGATCGCCCAGGGCGCTCAAAAGGCGATATGCCATCACCTGTACCGCAGGGGTCTGACTCCACATGCTATCACCCAGGCAACGCCAGTGGTCGCGGTTCAGATCGCTAGGGTTTTCGATCTGGTCACGGCAGGTTCCGCAGAGATAGACGGATTGATCCGCAGAACCGTCCGACGGGGCGACTTCAAATGCCTCGAGGTTTTCGGAAGCGCCGCAAAGTTCACAGATACCGCCGCTTCGTTCTTTTAATGTTTGTTCAATACTCATAATAACACCTTTATCAAAAGCGTTATTATAGCGTATCGGGGTGAGCAAACGCGATCCTGCTGCCGTCGGCAAGTACTTTTCCGCCGTTTCGAAGCAGTTTCATGGAGTCTAGCTCTTGGACGATCGTTTCGGAAAAAAGGGTTTTAAGGTGCATCGTATAAACCCGAAAATCGTTTCGTCGGCATCGGCGCATTTCATCCTCTAGCAGCAGCGGGGTGAGGTGCCTGCTCTCTTTTGCAAGTTTGGCGTACCGGGAAGGGTAGGAGACTTCGATCACGAGCGAATGGATATGGGGGTGGGCGTCAAGCATTTCCCAGATGCGGTCGCATCGGTAGGTATCGGCGGTAAAAAGAATACCGCTGCCCGCTCTTTCGATCAGATAACCGCAGCTCCCGTCCGTATGGGTTGTTTTGAACGGAGTGAGGGTAATGTCGTCAACGCGGTAGGAAACATCGGGTTCGATTTCGATCAATTCGAGAGTCTTGTCGGTGCGATCGAGCAGGGCAATCTCTTCAAAATTGGGCCAGATGCGGTGATTGAAAATAAATTGGCGGAGGTCGTCGAGGGTCTCTTTCAGGGCATAGATTTTCAGGGAGACTTTTTTCTGGGTTACGAACAAGTCGGCCAGAAAAGGAATGTCAATGATATGATCGAGATGCGAATGGGTCAAAAAGATATGTTCGATACTGAAAATATCGTTACCGAATGCATTGATCAGGTTGCCGGCGTCGATTACGCAGTGTTTGGAGACGTGGACGCAGGTCGTCCCCTGAGAGGGGGTACGCGTTCCGCTCGTACCTAAAAATTCGATGTATTCCATACCGTCCGCACTTTTTATTGTATTGTGTTGATTATAGTATATTAATCGTTAATCGCACAACCCAAAAGAAAAAGCCGATTTCCTTCTATTATAAATAGGGGAATGAAAGTTTGGAAATATCTTCGAAAAATTCTGCAATTCGTGCGAAAACCTCTTGACATTCGTCGGTATTTTTCCTATAATTCCCGTCCACAAACGCTGAGAGGCCTTGAGTTAAGGCTTTGAGTTTTGGGTTTGAGATCATTGAAAACTAAGCAGGGATGGCGGTTGAGC
>JBFMGG010000009.1 GCA_040752835.1 Campylobacterota bacterium
AACACGCCGTGAGCAAGCTGTTGTCGCTGTACCGTTCGTCCGCGGCTCGCGTGATCGAGGTCAAAGTGCCGGCGAACAGACGCGATGATGCGCCCCGGGCCTTCATCCCGATCGATGACGACGGCGACCTGGCCCTTAGTCCGGCATTCAGCGGCATCGGCACGATCGAGGCAGGCAATCTTGAGATCCGCATCGAACGCAGCCCGGAAGGGATGACCCTCGACGTTCGCCCGGCAGGCCGGGATACGGCCGAGAGCCTCGGCACCCTGTCGGTGCTGTACGCGCAGGCCATCCAGGAGAAAAAGTGATGCAAGCACACGAGCATGCGGGCCTCGAGCGCAGGCCGGAGCCGCAAGTCGTATCCATCGAGATCAGCCTTGCAGATGGAACCCTGATCTCAGGGGAAGCGGGGTACTGGCACGACACGGGCGAAGTCGTTCTGGCGGCTGAAGTCGAGGCAGAGATCGATCGACGTTGGAACGATCCTGTCACCGGCGCCGCGGCGATCATCGGCGGCCAGGTGGTCCCCATGATCTGCCCAGAGGGAGTATGGATCATCGCGCCCGAGTTGGGCCATGATGGAAATTCCAACGGAATAGGAGACGATCCATGTCAGGGATACGTGGCATCAGCGGCGATCTGCGCCAGCTGATCAAGGAGGCCGAGAAGGATGGCTGGAGCGCCGAACGCACCCGTGGCGGCCACATACGGTTCACGCGACCGGGGCGTGGGCCCGTCTTCTTCGGCAGCACCCCGGGCGATCGCCGGGCCTACATGAACTGCCGGTCGGCCTTGCGACGGGCGGCCGCGCCCGCGCACCGCCACAGAACACCCGCTGGACGAAAGAAGAAACCCCGCGCAAGGCGGGGTTTTTCGTGGATAGAGATACGCGTTTCAGGTCGAACCCGCGTTACGCGCCGCTCGATGGGCCTGAGAGGGCGGCTGCGCGCTTCTTCCGGCTCTCGTCCTGGATCATGTCGAAGTAGGCGCGCATGCCTCCCTTCATGAAGAAGTAGTTCGGCAACCCCTCGGCTTCGACCAGGTACTGCAGATGCTTCACGCGCTGACCCGTCGCGTCGAAGAAAAACACTGACCGTCCCTCCGTGCGTGCGCGGACGAGGATCTCCTTCAGCTTCGCCATGTCGACGCCGGTGCGGATGTCGCGCATGGCAAAGAGCGCAATCCCGTCCCGCTGGAGATCGTCGCGGATGTCGACCACCAGGGCCTCAGGGTCCTTGGCGCGGCTGATGAACTCCACCGGGGGCAGGTTGTGCACCTGGAACTTCTCTGCGGAGATCAGGGCACGTGAGTCGAGATGACCGCGGTTCAGGAAGTTCGTTCTCGCCGGGTTGGCCGCGGCCCACTCCAGAATGCCGGCGTCATACGCGAGCGGGGCCAGGGCGTCGTCGGCCTCACTCATCCTCGAGGCGGCCTGGTAGGACTTCTCACAGGTATGGCCGTTGCAATAGAACACGACCCGCTTGCCGCCAGCCTGCTCGTGGAGCGCCGTGACCTGCTGGGTGAAGTCCTGCGTGGACAGGGGCAGGTTGGTGGCGCCCTTAATGTGCATGATCGAGAACTCGAACGGGGGGCGCACATCGACCACGGTGTAGGCGTCGAGATCGGACGAGAGTTTCTCCGTGTCGATCACCTCAACATGGGGGAAGTGCTTGCGATGCGGGAATCCATCGTTGGCGAGGAGAGGAGTGGCGACCCCCAGGGCGAGGGCGAACGAAACCAGGGTTTGTTTGAGCATGGGTGAAAGTCCTCTTCATTGCTCATTGGGAGGCGGGAAAACCCGGCCCGAGCGGCACGTCGTCCGATGTGCGCGAAGGCGGCGGAAGTCTAGCAGGGATCGCTTGCAAGTTTCTCCGGTCATGAGAGGGTGGAACGGTACTCACTCACAAGGGATCAGCCATGACCAGCAAATACACACTCAAGAACGTCAAAACCTTCTCGGGCATGGAAGGCCGGGGATTTAACGCTTCGCTGTATCGCGACGGGAAGAAGGTTGCCGAAGTGCGCGATGACGCCACGGGCGGCCCGCTGCGTTTCGACTGGGCGGACGCCCTGCAGCCGAAAGTCGTGATCGATGCGTTCGACTACGCCGGCAATCCCATCCGCTTCAATGGGAGCGAGGAGGAAAAGCGCCTGCATGATTTCTGCAACGCATTGCCGCAGCGCGAGTCCAATGGCCGAACGCTCCGCGTGGACCCGGACTGGTACGTGAGCGAGTTGGTCGATACCGCCGACCTGATGAAGCGCGTCAAACGCCACATGAAGACCAAGGTGGTGATCATCGAGGGCACGACCATCAGCACCATCAGCTATGCCGCGGGGATCACGCCAGAGACGCTGGCGGCCGCCCGCAAGAACAACCCGAAAGCGGTGGTGCTGAATGGCCTGAGCGACGCCGAACTGGCCCCCTATGTGGCCAAAGCGCTGGAGGGATGAGTGATGGAGCGACCGACAAAAGAGCAGGTTGATCAAGCGATCGAGAACGCCGGCCTCGCCTTCTGGGCGACCATCGCCGCAGCTTTTCCGGAGATCAAGACCGGCGACTTCCCCCCCGACGCCGACTACGCATTCAAGGCGGCACAGCGCGACGCGGTGAGCCTATGGCTCGAATGGAACCATCCTGCCTTGAACGAGCCCGAAGCGCAGGCTTCACCGGGCGCAGGCGACACTCCGGGCGGCCACGAGGGCGCGTGATGCGCGTGTCGGCAAAGGAAGCCCTCGAACGCGGATGGATCACGCCCGACCAGGTG
>JBFMGG010000010.1 GCA_040752835.1 Campylobacterota bacterium
GAGTAAGTGGCGATCATCCCAGCCCGCACCCGCCCGATGAACTCGAAGATGTCGTCCTCGGTAAAATGCGCGATGGGGAACAGTTGGAGTTCGCCCTCGCGCTCGATCACCTGGTCCGGGCGCTCACCCGCCTCGATCATGCGCCGCTTGCGGTCAGGACTTTCGGACCAGCGCTTGCCGATGAGCGAGATGGCCGGTTGCGCGTGCCGCGTAGCCTTCAGGATCTTCGTCTTCAGTTTTCGCAGGGGGGTCACCTTCATGTCGACCGAGCACTTGCTGTCCTGGCCCGGCATGGAGGCGATCCCGCGCCCGCCGATGAGGCTGACCAGATAATCCTGCGACAACGAAGGCCGGGCAGTGGCTACCGTGACGGGGATGCCTTGCTTCTGGACGTAGGCCTCGAGCTTCGCGGACTCCCCGTGGTAGTAGCCGTCCATCAGGGGGTTCTCCACGCCCGTGTTGCTGGTGACTACGAACATGGGTGGAAGCTCGGTCAAGACACTGCCGCCCGCCGCGTCCCGGCGTGCGGCGGCCACCTGCTGCATGGCCTCCAGTGCCAGCGCAAGCTGGACGCTGGAGTCCTTCCCCCAGCTCGTTGACAGGATCAGGGGATGCCCTGCCTCGATCAGCAGGCGCAGGGCGCCGATGGTCGCCTCCACCTTGTCCTCGAAGCGGTCGCCGGGACGGTACGGGGCGGCGAGGCCCCATAGATCCCAGGGCTCCCGTCCGTTGTGGACGCACGCGCCAGGCATCTCGGCATGGAATTGCAGAAGGGATTGTTGCATCGCGGGATTCCGTGGAGGGAAGGCCGCACAAGGCGACCTTCGTGGCGCTAGCCCTTGGTCTTCACCGGGGCCTTTTCGACCGGGTAAATCAGGCGGTCGCCCTCGGGGAAGGGATCGCCCAGCGTGGCCGTGGCCAGCGTGGGGAAGTTCGGCACATAGAGAGCCAGGGCCTTGTCCGCCGGGAGGCTCGGATCGGGGTCGTCGAGGGTGACGGAGCCCATGCGAAAGGCGCGTTCGAGAGTCTTGATGCTCATGTGTCGTCCCCTCAGAAATCGAACAGATCGCCGCCGGTCTTGCTGGCGACGGGTGCGGGCGTGGCCCCGGTGCGAGCTTCATCGCCGCAGGAGCCGTCGTCATCACAGGAGCCGCATGCGCCACAGGTGGCATCGTCATCATGGCCGTCATCGCCGTTTGCCACGACCGGGGATGCGGCGGCGACCGGGGCGGCCTTGCCTTTGGTTGGCTTGGGCTTGCCCGCTTTCTCCGTTGCGGCCTTGGCCTGCTTCGTCGCTTCGTTCAGCTTCTCGATCAGTTCGTCATAGGCATCCACGACGTGGCCGCGCTTATCCGCATAGCCCTGCAGGCGGGACGCCAGTTCCGCATCGGCCACCTCGGGGGTGACGCCGCGGATCAGGAAGGGCAGCGCGAGGGCGGCGCGGATGGGTTTGGCCTCGTCGGGCACGGCGTCTTCTTGATCGCGCAGGATTGGCTGGAACATGATGCTCATCGCATCGCCGTTGCGCTCGATCTCGAAGCGCACTTTGTCGCCGGAGCGCATGGCTTTGGCGATGGTCTGGAAGAGGTTGGTTTCGGTCATGGCAGCACCTGCTTGTTGGGGAGTACAGGTGCTAGTTTCCTGATTTCGGAAATCTTGCAAGCGTTCGAGCAAGCGAACGAAGCGAATACCCTAAAAACCCAAGTTCCAAGGAGTTTTGCTCAAAGAGAATTTGGGACAGCGTGTTGACATCTACCGCCTCTCTAGGATGGGTGATGGACAAGCAGAAGGGATCGGGTCAGTAATCACCTGATGCGCAAAAAAAGGGGGGCTTGCGCCCCCTTTTTTTGGGTGTCCCTAGTTTTCGATGATTGACCAGGGAAGGAAGGGCGAACACGCCTTGGAAGCAGAGCTCGTTCAGTTAGGCACTGGCTGGCATCTGAACCGGACGCCCTGACTCAAGGAGGTCTCGAAGGCGGTCCAGAGCATCCTCGCGGGCGAGGTTGAACACCGGGACGGCCCAGCGGCTGGCGATGGCGATGGCCTGCCCCGTGCCCCCCGTCTTCCTGCTGCGCTCCGCTTCGGTTTCGCAACCATCCGGTGTCCAGCAAACGACGAAGTCCGCCGGGGATCGCAGGGTGTGCCCAAGGATCTGGTGCGAGTTCCGGGCCATGAGCTTCTGCTCGGCCTGCCCAAGAGCCTTCCAGTTCGGATGAACCATCTCCGCCAGCCGCATCGCATCAAACGAAGGCGAATCAAGGTCCGAATGGTGGCCGTTAAAACCCGGCCACGGCAGGTAGATCCGCTTCGCCTGCCCTGCCCCGACCTCGAAGGCGGCATCCGCGCCACGGGCGGCGCCAGAGCGCAGGACATAGCCCCACGCCACAAGGCGCTCGGCCACGCGCGTCATGCGGCGCAGCACCGGGGGTGGCGTGTCGCGTGAGCCGATCCCTGCATAGAAGCGGCCGGGCTCCGGGCGCATGAAGGCACGCGGCCCGCCCGCCTCCACAAGGCGCAGCCGGGCGTCGCGAATGCACTCGGCATGGCACCGGGCGGGCGCGCAGGAACAGACGAGGCTCGTCTCCTCGCGGAATCCCGCCAGCCCGGTCAGGACCACCGGGTCGCCCTCGTCCATGCGCTCGTTCAGCCACGCGCAGTAGCGGTCCACCACCTCGTTGCGGTCGCCGTGCTCCCCGATCACGAAAGGATTGCCCCACGGGCTGCCGCGTCCGACATAGACGCTGTTGGCCGGCAGAGTCTTGCCCTTCTTGTAGTGGTGGCGGTTGAGGATGTCCATGATCACCGAGGAAGATCGAGCGACAGCTTCTATCCCTACGAGGCGTCCTTCACGCGAGCCCCGAGCGCGCGGAATGCCTCCGAGTAGCATCCGGCTGCGTTCACCTCGTCCGCGCGATGCCAGAACTGCTTGATAACCTCGAACGCCGCCGCTTGAGCACCAATCGGCATGGCCTGCATGCGACGGGCCAGCGCCACGCAGTCCACGCCCCATTTCTCATCGCCCTCAGGCGCGAAATCGAATAGGTTGTGCCAGAGTCCTCCGAGCACGGACGGGATGCCCAAGCTGTACTGATGCAGCGTGCTCATGTTGGCGTCCACGATGGCGCCCCACTCGCTGGCGGTCAGTTCGGGCATCTGCTCGCGGGCGAGGGTGTC
>JBFMGG010000011.1 GCA_040752835.1 Campylobacterota bacterium
ATGAGGTTATCAATTATGGTGTGTCAATCGATAAGCTGGCTCAGATGCTAGAGTCTGGACAGATGAGATTTGACGTTTAAGTTTCAGAGGGTCAAAAATGGAAATCAACCACTTTTTAAAGAGACCCAAGATTTTTTAGATGACGATCGGCATCACGATCGTTTTGAAGTTGTTTTCGCGCAAAACGAAAGGCTGGTTCGATTCGTTGGCTTCGAGGATAAAATCGGGGGTATTGATCTGCCCAAGGAAATCGAGGATGTAGCGGCTGTTGATCGCAAGGATGAAGGGGACGTCGAAGCCGTTCTCAATCTCGACGGCGGTTTTGGCCTCGATGTTGTCGTCGCTGAGACTTTCGAACAAAATGGCGTCTTTCTGGAAAGTCAGTTTCAAGTCGTTCGAAATGGTCGTGATCTGCTTGATCGCGGTAACGATGGCGCTTTTGGGCAACGTAATGGTCCGCTGGCACTCTTTGGGGATGATACGGGTGTAATCGGGGAATTTGCCGTTGATCAGTTTGGTAAAGAACAGCGAGTCTTCGGATTTGATGATGAGATGGGTATTGTCGTAGTAGATCTCGATGTTTTCGGAAAAGAGTTTCTGGATTTCGATGATCGCTTTTTTCGGGACGATGATCGAGAGTTCGTGATCGCTCTGACCGTCGATGTGAACGAGGGCCAACCGACGGGTATCGGTCGAGACGAAATTGATCTGGTTGGAGCGGATGTCGATCAGGGCTCCGTTGAGTTCGAATTTCGGATTGTTGGTGTCGGCTGCGGGGGTGATTTTTTTGAGCGATTCGATCAGGAGTTGGGAATTAATCGCGATGTTGGGTTTGTTCTCCGTCGAGGGGAAGGAGGGAAACTCACTGCTTTTGTATGTCGGGAGTTTGAAGTTGGAACGTTTCTGACGGATGTGAAGCGTTTCACGTTCCAGTTCCAGTTCGATCTCCTCGTCTTTGAGGATCCGGACGATGTCGAGGAGTTTTTTACCGTTGGCGGTTACGGAGCCGGGTTCTTCGACGGTGAGTGAATTGGTCTGCATGGAGAGTCCGATCTCGTAATCGGTCGCTTTGGCAAACAGGGTCCGTCCGTCCGTGCTCAGCAGGATATGGGAGGTGATTTGGGAAGTGTCTTTCTTTTCGAGAAAGGGCTGCAAGTGCAGCAATATGTTTTCGAGCACCGGTTTGTCAACGGTAATTTTCATCCAAAGCTCCTTTTTTATATTTATAACATCAGTATCTAGTAGTTAGTAATAAGGGGGTGTGAATGTGTGAAAACGCTCCACAAACTCCTGTTTTCGGGAATGAACCGATGTGATCAAAAGGATCGCTTTCATTCACATCGATTCACATCTTGAATTATATCTTTTTTAAAACGGGTTGACAAACACAAATTATTCGTCGGTTACGGTCGAGACTTTGTTCGAGAGTTCTTCGATCTTGATGCGGAAATCCTCGTCGTTTTTCATCAGCTCCTGGATTTTTTTCATCGTATGGCTGACGGCGGTGTGATCTTTCATCCCGAAGTACTGTGCCAGCTGCGGCATTGAGTTGGGGGTGAGGGAACGGGAGAGATAGATGGCGATACGGCGCGCATAGACGATGTTGCTGTTACGGCTTTTCGAGCGTATTTCGCTGGGTTTGACGTTGAGTTCTTTGGCCACCGTGTCCATGATGAGATCGATCGTAATGTTGCTCCGCTTTTCGGCCATTTGTTCTTTGAGGACGTTTCGTGCAAATTCGATGGTGATGTCTACCCCCATCAGCTGTGAATAGGCATTGAGTTTCGAGAGGATCCCCTCGATTTCACGGGTATTGTTTTCGATGATCGTGGCGACATAGTTGATAACGTCGCGGTCGAGTTTGACCCGGTTGATTTCACATTTTTTCTTGATGATCTCGATTTTCGTCTCCAGTTCGGGAGGCTGGATATCGGCCACGAGGCCCCATTCGAAACGGCTGATGAGCCGTTCTTCGATCCCGCCGATCTTTTTGGGGTGTTTGTCCGAGGTGATGATGATCTGCTTGTTCTCGTTGCGAAGGGCTTCAAACGTATGGAAAAACTCTTCCTGAAGCTGGTTTTTGCCGCTCAGGAACTGGATGTCGTCGATGAGAAGAAGGTCGCATTTACGGTATTTGTCCTTGAAACGGTCCATTGTTTTGTTGTTTAGGTGGCGGAGAAAATCGTTGAGAAACTGTTCGACCGAGGTGTAGATGACGGTTTTGCCCTGGGAGAGCATGACGTTTCCGACCGATTGCATCAGGTGGGTTTTTCCCAGCCCGACGCCGCCGTAGATGAAAAGGGGGTTGTAGACGATGCCCGGTTTTTCGCTGACCGCCTTGGCCGAGATGTAGGCAAACTGGTTCGATCCCCCGATGACGAAGTTTTGAAACGTATAGGAGGGATTGAGGAGCGATCCGCCGCTGGGACGTTCCGCCGGGGCGGCTACGACGGGATTGTGGGCGGTTGCGGGAGTTGAGGTTTTGACGACGATCGAGACGGAGGGTCTGACGCCGGTTTTGATTTCAAACAGATGGGAAATTTTATCGGCAAATTTCGTGCGGATCCAGTTGGCGATCAGCGGATTGGGGGCGTGAAAAACGGCCAGATTGCTTTTCGAATCGTTTTCGTTGAATTCAAGCTGCCGGATGTAACGCTGATAATCGATTTCGCTGATTTCATTTTTCAACGCGTTCAATACTTGTTTGCCGATAGAGTTCATCGTTTTCCCTGAATGTGAATAGAGATGTGAATAATATCTTTTTTTCCCTATAATTAGGCTCAAAGAAAGGGTGAATATCTTTTATTCACCCCTGTGAACGGAGAAAATATGACGATTTTGGGAATCGATCCGGGAACGCGCAACTGCGGATACGCGATCGTAAGAATCGAGGGGCAGAAAATACGTCTGGTCGAAGCGGGTCTCATCAAAATGAAAAGCGAAGCGCTGCAATATCAGATACCGCAAGTATGCGAAGCGATCGAGCAGATTTTCGCTTCCCACACGATCGACGAAGTGGCGATGGAGGATATTTTTTACGCCCACAATCCCAAAACCGTTCTCAAACTGGCCCAATTTCGTGGGGCGGTCACTCTCAAACTGTTGCAGGAATACGGAATGTTTGCCGAATATACGCCGTTGCAGGTCAAAAAATCGCTGACGGGGAAAGCCAAAGCGGCCAAAGAACAGGTAGCATTCATGGTGAAACAGATACTGGGGATTACCAAAGAGATCAAGCCGCTCGATATTACCGATGCGATGGCGGTGGCGATTACGCACGCGCAGAGAGTCAAGCTCGAAAAAAACAAGCAGAAATAAAATCGGGATCGGAAAGGCGACCGACACACCAGGAAGGTCGCCGATCCAGAAGTGTATCCAAAGAGTCTTAGAGATCGTTAATAATTTTTGAACGGGCCGGCGGTATCACAAAACGATTAAGTATCGTCGGGTGTGTTTTTCCCTGTTATGCACCTGAGACAATTCTGAAAACTTTTCAAAAACGTTAAAATTTTTCAAAATGTGTAATATTCACACTGTGACATTCTTGTGAATAACTCATCGTTTTTTCTTCCGCAAATCGATACAAAAACTCTCTTGTTTCAGAAAAAATTTATCTGAAAAAGATCTGAAACGGGCAACCTTTCAAACGCCTGAAACTCCATATTTTAGGGGCCTGAAAGAAATTTTCCTATTTTCAAAAATTATTAAGGCGCTGTTAGTAAAAGTTATTCACATCACATCTTGCGCTTTGGACCCTAACGGGGCGTAATCATCGGGTAATCAAAACGTAATCAATCCGAAATTAACACGATCTAGCATTGTACAAACCTACCATATTATAGAGGGACGACATGGTCAATGCAGAAATGATGTTACGAAAAACGCACCCGCGTTTGTTTGAAAATCCGGGAATCGTTACGAAAAGTTTGATCGGAGTTTTGCGATTGCTCCTGCACGAAAAATCGATCAACCGTTTTATGGTCAAACACGACGACAAAAAAGGGATCGAGTTCATCGCGGCGGCTTTGGAACACCTGAACGTTTCGTACAAAACCATCCATCGCCAAATCGAACATATTCCCTCGATGGGGAAAGTGGTGATCGTGGCCAACCATCCTCTGGGCGCATTGGACGCATTGTGCCTCATTCAAATGGTGTGTTCGGTTCGGCAGGACAAAAAAGTCAAAATCGTCGCCAATAAAATGCTCGGGGCGATTCCCCAGCTTAAAGAGTTTTTGATCGGGGTGGACAACGTCAACGAGAAAGTCTCCAAACACGCGCTGCGTCAGATCGATCATGCACTTCAGGCCGAAGAAGCGGTGATTTTTTTCCCTTCGGGCGAAGTATCGCGTGCCGGTTTGTTCGGAATCACGGAAGGGGCGTGGAAAGGGGGATTCGTGAAATTCGCCAAACGCAACGCCGCGCCGATCCTCCCCGTTTACATCAAAGCCCGCAACACTCCGCTGTTTTATGCCGCGTCGTGGATCTACAAGCCGTTGGGCGCGTTACTGCTCAGTCATGAAATGTTTGCGGCGCGTAACCGCGTATTCGAATTTACGATCGGGGAAGTCGTCAGCCACAAAGCACTGAACGATTTGCACGTCAGCGAAAAACGGCATGCACGTTTGTTTCGTAAACATCTCCTGCGTCTTTCCAAAGGGAAAAAAGGGATCTACCCGACCGAATGTTCCATCGCCCATCCCGTATCGCGGCAGGAGATTCGCAGCGAATTGCGCCGCGGAGAAATGCTGGGAATGACCAGCGACGGAAAACAGATCGTACTCATCGAGCAGGAAAACGCTCCGAACATCGTCAATGAAATCGGACGTCTTCGCGAGTATTCGTTTCGCAAGGTGGGCGAAGGGAGCGGAAAAGCACGCGATGTGGACGAATTCGACCGTTATTACCACCACCTGATTTTGTGGGACGACGAAGCGCTGGAGATTGCCGGAGCTTATCGGATCGGCGAATCCGGATGGATCCTTTCATGGCTCGGAAAAGAAGGACTGTACATGAACGATCTGTGCGAAATCGACGATGCGATGGATCCGATCCTCGAAGACGCCATCGAGCTGGGACGCAGTTTTGTCCAGCCGAAATACTGGGGAAGCCGCGCGCTCGATTATTTGTGGCAGGGGATCGGGGCGTATCTGAGTCATAATCCCCACATCAAATACATGTATGGGCCGGTGAGCATTTCGGGGAGTTTTCCCAAACACGCCCAGGAGGCGCTCGTCTATTTTTACACCCTTTATTTCGGTTCGTTCCACAATCGCGTCAGGGCCCGTTCTCCTTACCGCCTCTCCGATTACGTCCGTCAGGAGTTTGCCGATTTCTTCGTCGGAAACGATTACGCCGAGGACTTCAAACGTCTCAAAGATTATCTCAAGTCATTTGACGTGTCGGTTCCGACTCTCTACAAACAATACAGCGAATTGTGCGAAGAGGGAGGGGTAGAGTTTATGGATTTCGGCATCGATACCGATTTCAACAATTGCATCGACGGTTACATCCTCGTTGACGTTTCAAAAATAAAAGAGGCAAAGCGTCAGCGTTACATCAGAGGGGGCGAGTAACTTTCATCGCTTCGAAACACTCTCTGACGAAATCTTCACGCGATACGATATGATAGGGGTTGGCACCGTATTCGAATTCGAGCGAATGCGCATGCAACAGTAGCCGGGTTGCCCCGGTATTCCCAAATCGCTCTTCCTCGCTCATCTCCTTGTCCAGAAACCGCACCGCATCGTTTTCGTCCTGTCCGTAAATGGGATCGCCGATGATCGGATGTTTCACGTGAAACAAATGAACCCGTATCTGATGCTGACGGCCGGTAAGCGGCGAAGCTTCGACGAGGGTCGCATCGATATCGGGAAAATACTCCAACGGAGTGATAAAGGTACGCGAGGGTTTTCCTTCGGGATGGACACGAACGATCATCCGCACGATGCTGCTTTGATCTTCTTTTCGTAACAACGGTTCGCGTATGTCCAAAGGGTGCTCCAGCTTTCCGCGTACTAACGCAAGATAGCGTTTCGTTATCTCACGCTCCTCGAACATCATCTTCAAAACACGTTCGCTGGTTTTGTTACGGGCGGCCAAAACAAGCCCGCTCGTTTCCTGGTCGATACGGTGGGTAATGTTAGCGTCCTGGCCGAAACGGTGTTTGATTTCGTCATTGAGCGAATAAGGGGTATGACGGTTCTGGGGATGGACGATGAGACCGCTGGGTTTGTCGTAGACCGCGAAATCGTTAGCGACAAACGTCGGGGTGAGTCCTTTGGATAACGGTTCAAAACAGACGAACTCGAAATCCCCCTCCACGAACCCCGCCTGATTGTCCATCACCTCACCGTTGACAAACAGTCTTCCTTTGGCGATCAGACGCTGCGCCTCTTTTTGGGTGTATCCCAGTTCTTTCATCAGAAAGAGAAACGCTTTTTGTTTGACGGGGGCATGGAGCTTTTTAACGACGAAAGGCAAAATATATTCCTTTATAAGGGAGGGTTGGGTAGACTAATATAATAAAGATTAGAGTACCGGAAGAGATGAAAAACTCTTCGGCGACGCCAGCCTCAACGGCGCTGAAGCTCACCTCGAAAAGAGGGAGGCATTGCATGGCTGACCACAATCTAAATACGTAATTTTAACACAGTAAGGAACACTCATGGTAGAACGTTACGCCCGTGAAGAGATGAAAAGCAAATGGACGATGCAGGCCAAATACCAGGCATGGCTCGATGTCGAAAAAGCGGTAGTCAAGGCTTGGAACCGTTTGGGGCTGATCCCCGACGAAGATGCCGAAAAGATCGTCAAAAATGCCGGATTCAGTGTTGAGCGGATCGACGAGATCGAAGCGGTGACCAAACACGATCTGATCGCATTTACGACATCGGTTTCCGAAACGCTCGGCGATGAGAGCCGCTGGTTCCATTACGGGATGACCTCTTCGGATACGGTCGACACCGCCGTCGCATTGCAGATGAAAGATTCGCTTGCCCTGATTATCGAAGACGTCAAAATGGTGATGGAGTCGATTAAAAAACGGGCATTCGAACACAAGACGACTTTAATGGTCGGACGCAGCCACGGCATCCACGGTGAGCCCATCACGTTCGGTCTCGTTCTTGCGGTCTGGTATGACGAAATGGCCCGCCATCTCAAAAACCTCGAAGAGACGATGGAAGTGATCGCCGTCGGACAGGTCTCGGGAGCCATGGGGAACTTTGCCCACGCTCCGCTCGAACTCGAAGAGTACGCGTGCGAGGAACTGGGACTCAAACCGGCACCCGCATCCAACCAGGTGATCCAGCGCGACCGTTACGCCCGTCTGGCGACGTCACTGGCGCTTGTAGCCAGTTCGATTGAAAAATTTGCCGTGCAAGTTCGTCACTGGCAGCGTACCGAAGTGTACGAGTGCGAAGAGTTTTTCTCCAAAGGGCAGAAAGGCTCTTCCGCGATGCCCCACAAACGCAACCCGATCCTGACCGAAAACATTACGGGGCTTGCGCGGATGATCCGTGCGTATGCCGTTCCGGCGATGGAGAACGTCGCCCTGTGGCACGAGCGCGACATTTCGCACAGTTCGACCGAGCGTTTCTGGCTCCCCGATGCGTTCATCACATCCGATTTCATGCTCCACCGTTTTAACGGCGTGATTGCCAATCTGGTCGTTTATCCCGAAAACATGATGAAAAACCTCAACCTCACCGGCGGGTTGGTTTTCTCTCAGCGGGTGCTGCTCGAACTTCCACTCAAAGGTGTGAGCCGCGAAGACGCCTACCGGATCGTTCAGCGCAACGCGATGAAAGTATGGGAAGGGTTGCAGCAAGGTAAAAGCGCGATCAACGAGAAAGGGGAGAGCCTCTATCTGCAGTATCTCCTCGATGACGAAGAGCTGCGCCAGAGTTTGAGCGAAGAGGCGATCCGCGATTGTTTCGACTACGGTTATTACACCAAAAATGTCGACAAAATTTTCGCCCGGGTGTTCAAATAAAGCACAAAAAAAAACGTAGAATCGGTATAAGAAATTATAAAATTTAGAGTGACTATAATACAGCCACTTATGAGTCTGAGGGAGCAAGATGCTAACGATTATTAAACGCAACGGCCGTCGCGAGCCGCTCGATATTACCAAAATTCAAAAATACACCTCCGCGGCCGTGAAAGGGCTGACGAACGTTTCGCAGAGCGAACTGGAAGTCGACGCGCAGATCCAGTTCCGTGACGGGATTACGAGCAACGAGATCCAGCAGACCCTGATCAAAACGGCCGTTGACAAGATCGATATCGATACGCCCAATTGGACGTTCGTCGCCGCACGTCTATTCTTGTACGACCTCTACCACCGCGTCAACGGTTTTACGGGATACGGAAGCCTCGAGAGCTATTTTGAGCGGGGAGAAGGCGAAGGGCGGATTTTGCTCGGCCTCAAAGAAAAATACGACCTGGCCGATCTGGACGCCTACATCGTTCCCGAACGGGACCTCGAATTCAATTATCTCGGGATTAAAACGCTTTACGACCGCTACCTGATCAAAGACCGCAAGGGTGACCCGATCGAGCTTCCTCAGCACATGTTTATGGCAGTAGCGATGTTCCTGGCGCAAAATGAGCAAGACCGCCAGGGATGGGCGAAAAAATTCTACGACATGATTTCGAAATTCGAAGTAATGATGGCGACACCTACCCTCTCGAATGCGAGAACGACGCGTCACCAGCTCAGTTCGTGCTACATCGGCTCCTCTCCCGACAACATCGAAGGGATTTTTGACGCGTACAAAGAGATGGCCCTCCTCTCCAAATTCGGCGGCGGGATCGGTTGGGACTGGACGCAGGTGCGTGCGATGGGATCGTTTATCGACGGTCACAAAAACGCGGCAGGCGGTACGGTTCCTTTCCTCAAAATCACGAACGACATCGCGATTGCCGTCGATCAGCTCGGCACGCGCAAAGGGGCGATAGCGGTCTATCTCGAACCGTGGCATATGGACGTGAAAGATTTCCTCGACGTCAAGAAAAACTCGGGTGAAGAACGTCGCCGCGCCCACGATCTCTTCCCCGCCCTGTGGATCAACGACATGTTCATGAAGCGGGTCGTCGAAGACGGGATCTGGACGATGTTCGATCCCTTCGACGTGAAAGAGCTGACCGAACTCCACGGCGCCGAATTCGAAAAACGCTATCTCGAACTCGAACAGGATCCCGCCGTCATCAAAGAGCATACCAAAGCCAAAGACCTGTGGAAAAAGATCCTCACGAGCTATTTCGAAACCGGAAGCCCCTTCTTGTGCTTCAAAGACAGCGCCAACCGTGCCAATCCGAACGACCACTACGGGATCATCCGCAGTTCAAACCTCTGCACCGAGATTTTCCAGAACACGCAGCCCAACCATTACCTGGTGAAGCTCAAATTCGAAGATGGGACGTTCATCACGTTTGAAGAAGAGGAGATGGTGAAGGTCGACAGCGGAATCACGAAACCGGCGAAAAAAATCACCGCCCTCGATTCGCTGGACGGCAAAGCGATCTACATCGTCGAAAAGGAAAAAGTTGACGGTGCGACCGCGGTGTGCAACCTCGCCTCCGTCAACCTTTCGCGCGTCCACACAAAAGAGGACATCGACCGTATCGTTCCCGTAGCGATCCGTGCGCTGGACAATGTCATCGATCTGAACTTCTACCCGCTGGAGAAAGTCAAACGGACCAACATGCGCAGCCGTGCGATCGGTCTTGGGGTCATGGGTGAAGCTCAGATGCTGGCCGAACAGAAGATCGTGTGGGGGTCTCAGGAACATTTTGACAAGATCGATGAAGTGATGGAAGCGGTCAGCTACAACGCGATCAAGGCATCCAGCGACCTCGCCGTCGAAAAAGGCTCCTATCCCGAGTTCGAAGGGTCTAAATGGAGCCGGGGAATTCTACCGATGGATCACGCATCGGCGGAAGTGCAGAACCTGATCGACCGCGGAGGCCTTTTTGCCCCCAACTACGAGTGGGATGCATTGCGCGAAACGATCAAAAAACAGGGGATGCGCAACGGCTATTTGATGGCGATCGCGCCGACGTCGTCGATCTCGATCCTCACCGGAACCACCCAGACGATCGAACCGATCTACAAACGCAAATGGTTCGAAGAGAACCTTTCGGGGCTTATCCCCGTCGTGGCCCCCAAACTCAACCCCGATACGTGGGGGTACTACACCCCGGCGTACGATCTGGATCAGACGATCCTCGTCAAAGCGGCCGCCATCCGCCAGAAATGGATCGATCAGGGGCAAAGCCTCAATATCTTTATCACCCTCGACAAGGCAAGCGGCAAGTACCTCAACGATATTTACATGCTTGCCTGGAAACTGGGGCTCAAATCGACTTACTACCTCCGTTCCCAGTCGCCCGAAGCGAAACAGGATACGGCGGACCGCTCAATGGAGTGTGAAGGGTGCCAGTAAAGCCCCTTAACGCCTCCTCCCTCTCTTTGTTACTGGAACGGATCGAATACGCCCGCCACGGCGAGGTCCGCTCCATCACCCCATTCTCCCCTACTTCCATTGAAATCCGTTTCAGCGTTCAGGACAAAGCCCGAGGTTACGACTGGATCGACGTAGCGTTCCGGATCGACGGGGTCACCGACGCAAAGCTGGTCGGTGACAACCTCTTCCCCTCCCTCGATATGAGCGAGGGGATTACGGCCGAAATAACGCCGCACACCGCCGCCTTGGCGATCGGGCGCTATGAGGGGCGGGCCGAGGAGGCTCCCCTTTACATCGCCGGATCGTCGATGGGTTACGAGGAACTCCCCTTTAGCGGGTAGAGCGATGAACAAGGCGGTATGGACCTCTCTTCTGGCCCTCGTACTGGGTGCCGGCACCCTCTGCGCGGCGGAGCCTTATTCGCTGCGGCTGGGATGGGGAAAGGCCGACAAAAACGATTTCGGCGAGATCCTCAGCGGCGAGGGGGAGTTCGATACCGCCAAAACGCACGTCCTGGGGATCGATGCGGGGTACCTGCTGGCCGAAAACCTGTGGGACAGACCGATCGACCTGTACCTCAAAGGGGCGCTCTACCGTTTCTACGAAAACGGCTATCAGAAGGATTTCTGGGAAGGGGTCCTTTACCTCAAAGCCTATTACAATCTGAACGGGTGGAACAACCGGATGCGCATCGGTGCGGGAGAGGGGTTCTCCTATTCCAACCGCGTGCCTACCGTCGAGCAGAACGAGGCGCTGCACAAAGGGAGCGCGACGTCGCGGTTTCTGAATTACCTCGACGTCAGCATCGATATCGACGTGGGGCGGATGGTCGGCGGCGAGAGATACAAGGATATCTATCTGGGATACGCCCTCAAACACCGCTCCGGTATTTTTGGACTTGTCAACAACGTCCGAAAAGGGGGGTCGAATTACGATATGATCTACCTCGAAATGAGGTTTTAGTCTTCAGAAGTGTTTGGCGAGGAGCTCCGAGACGCATTCGCGAATCATCGCATAGACGTTTTCGAACCCCTCGAAGCCGTCAAAAAAATACGGATCCGGGACATCCGCCCCACCGTATCCGTAATCCCCGAGTTTCACGAGATTTTGGCATCCCATCGCTTTTAGATCCCGGTAATTGCTCGCATCGAGCGCGACGATCAGGTCGAACGTTTTGAAATCGTGTTTTGTCACCTGACGGGCGCGGAGGCGGGAAATATCGACGCCGTTGTTGCGGGCGACGGTGACGGAATGTGCGCACGGCGCTTCGCCGACGTGCCAGCTTCCCGTCCCGGCCGAATCGACGGTGATCCCGTGACCCCCCTGCTCTATCAGCATGCGCGCGACCCCCTCGGCGATGGGAGAGCGGCAGATGTTCCCCAGACAGACAAATAAAATGGACTTCACGATGATTTTTCCAGCAGGCAGATAAAAAACCCGTCGACGGTATCGGTGGGGAGAATCCGCACGGCGTTTTGGATACGCTCGTCATACACCTCTTTCCCCCACCGTTCCAGAGGCTTTTGGACGTTGTCGAAGGGTAACGTGAGGGGTATGGTCTTTAAATGCGCTCCATGGCGCTCTAAAAGGTGCTGAAGGGGGCTTTCGTTCTCTTCGGGGGAGAAGGAGCAGGTGCTGTAGAGGAGCTTCCCTCCGGGTTTGAGGGCATCGAAGGCCGAGAGGAGCAACCGGCGCTGGAGCTTGGAAGTCTCCTTGACCTTGTGGAGGCTCCAGAAAGCGGTCGATTTATCGTCAAACGTCTTGAACCGCGCTTCGGAGGAACATGGGGCATCGAGAAGAATGCGGTCGAACATTTCGGGGCATTTTTTCCCGACGCTGCGGCCGTCGGTCATGTAGGTGTGGGCATTGGTGACCCCCTGCTGCTTCAGGTTGTCGCAGAGTCGGAAGAACCGTTCGCGGGAGGGTTCGACAGCCGAGAGCCACCCCGTGTTTTGCATCATCCCCGCCAGCAGGAGCGTTTTGCCCCCGGGGGCGGCGGCGAGGTCAAGGACCGTCTCTTCGGGCTGCGGTGCGAGCAATACGGGGGCGATCATCGAGGAGAGGTTCTGGATGTAGAGGCGGCCGCCGTAAAAGGCCTCCGTTTGGGTCAGGCGCAGTTTGTCCTCGGGGGCAATGCGGTATACCCCCTCCAGCCATTCGACGCGCTCAAAGGCGATACCTGCTTGCGAGAGTTCCGCTTCGAGCTCGGCAGGGGTTGATTTGAGGGTGTTGACCCGAAACGTCACCTGTTTGGGGGCGTCGAAGGTTTTGAGGATCGCGGCGAACCGGTCACGTGGAACGATCTTTTCCAGCCGCTCTTTAAATGCTTCGGGGAGGCTCATGATTTTCGTACCGCCATCCGTACTACCGAGGCGATACCGACGTGCCCTCTTCCCTCGCTGAGGTCGGTGTCGCATTCGATCAGCTCCAGAATGTCGCAAGGGTGGTTTGCGAGGATGGAGCGCAGAGCATCGGCAGTGTAGAGGAGCGTTTCGTCTTTGGGCCCTCCCGTCGTACGGGGCATCTGAGCGATCGAGAAGAACTCTCCGGCAAAAAGACCGCCGCTTTTGAGAATGCCGAGCACTTTCGTGTAGACGTCGCTGCGGAGCGGTTCGGGAAGATGGAGGAACGAGCACATTACGGCATCGTACGTTTCAGCCGGTTCCCATACCTCCAGATCGGTATGGATCAGTTCGAGAGTAAGGTTGGCGGATTTGGCCCGTTCGGCACATTTGGCCAGCCCTACGTCGCTTGCGTCCAGCGCGGTGACGTTATGGCCGCGCTGCGCGGCGTAAATCGCATTGCGCCCTTCCCCTTCTCCCAGGAAAAGGATTTTGGCAGGTGCGGTGAAGGCGTCGATATGGGAAGCGACGTAGCGGTTGGGCTCAAGGCCGTAAAAGTACCCCTCCTTGGAAAACCGTTCGTTCCAGAATTCGCGCTGATCGTTCATTTGCGCACCACCCCATCGAGTACGGGGACGAAATCGCAGATTTCGAGGGCGTCCTCGTGGATTTTACCCCCCTGCTTCGTAAAGCGGGTGATGACCTGTTCTCGTCCTTTTTCGACCGGGGCGATCAGGATTCCCCCCTCCCGGAGCTGGTCGAAGAGCTTTTGGGGGACCGTTTTGGCCGAAGCCGAAAATAAAATCCGATCATACGGGGCGTACTGCTCCCATCCGTTTTGCCCGTCGTCGGTACGGGTGTGGATGTTTCCCAGCTTCAGATGGCGGAACCGTTCTTTGGCTTCGAGCAGCAGCGATTCGATCCGCTCGATCGTAAAGACGCGGCGGAAGATTTTGGAGAGGACCGCCGCCTGATAGCCGCTGCCGCATCCGATTTCAAGGACACTGTCGCACCCTTCGGGACTGAGGTACTGCGTCATTTTGGCAACGGTGAGCGGCGAGGAGATGTATTGCTGCGCACCGATGGGCAGTGCATCGAGGCGGTAGGCATTGTGACGCATCGCCAGCGGGACGAACGCTTCGCGGTTGGTGTGGATGATCGCGTCGCGTACGACGGGGCGCAGAGGGAATTTTTTCGAAATTTCCTCGGCCATGCGCGTTGTTTTGATGGCGGTGATGCGGTCGATGTTCATGCTATTCCTACGTCGAGGTATCGGCGCATCGAAGCGACCGTACGGGCTTCATAGCGCGAAGCCAGCAGTTGGGAGCCGTTGTTGCGGATCTCTCCGCCAAAAGGGGTGATGATGCCGCTCATGCCGCTGGTATCTTCGTTGGCCGCGTCCGAAGCGACCACGTAGCACTGGTTCATCACGGCCAGCGCGTTGGTGAGGGTAAGGAAGTGTTCGCTGCGCAGTTTTCCCCACTGTGCGCACACGGCGATAAGATCGCACCCTTCGAGCCGTTGCCACAGGGTTTTGAAGCGGAGCTCGAAACAGATCAGGAGACCGATACGGATCCCCTCGAACTCGAAGGGGACGATGTCGCGGTCGTTTCCCGGGAGAAAATATTTCTCTTCGCCCCCGAGGGCAAACAGTTTGGCTTTGGCCTGCGTATGGACGATACGCCCCGCGTGGAGGGCGTAGGCGACGTTGAACATCCCCTTGTCGGTGCGGGTGATGGCGGTAAAGATCACAAGACGCTCTCCCGCGCATCCCAAGAGGGCATCGAGCGCCTGGACCGTAAAATCGGCCGCTTCGTCGAAACGGTCGTATGCGAAGCCGCTGAGGCACACTTCGGGGGCGACCACGATCGCGTCTTCGGGGGCTTGGGTAATGAGGGAGCGAAGCCGCTCAAGGTTGGTATCGAAATCGGGATCGGTCGGAAAGCAGAGCGAGACGACGCTGCGGGAATTAGAAGTCGTCAAAACTGAGGCTTCCTTTGGAGTAGTTGGTGACCGTCCCTTCGAAGAAGTTGGTTTTCTGGTCGTTGAATTTGGAGAAGTCATCAACCCATTTGATCGGATGGGAGACGCCGTAGAGGGGCTTGAGTCCGACGGCGCTCAGGCGCTGGTCGGCGAGGTACTGGATGTACTGCTCGACGATCTCGTTGGTCAGACCGAGGATTTGCCCCTGCGTGATGTATTTCCCCCAGGCGGTTTCGAGTTCGACAGCCTTGCGGAACATGTCGTAGACCTCTTCGATCAGTTTTTCGGTGAAGAGGTCGCTCCGTTCGCGGCGCAGGGTGTTGATGATGTTCTGGAACAGCACCAGGTGCGTCACCTCGTCGCGCTGGATGAAGCGGATCATTTGTGCCGATCCCAGCATTTTTCCCGAACGGGCGAGGGTGTAGATGTAGGTGAATCCGCTGTAAAAGTAGATCCCTTCCAGGATCTGGTTCGCAAAACACGCTTTTAGAAAGGCGCTCTCGCTGGGATCGCTGGCGAGTTCTTCGTAACGGGCCGCGATGGAGTCGTTTTTGGTTTTGAGCATCATGTCCTTGCGCCACAGATCGTAGATCTCTTCGCTGTTCTGGCTGATCGAGTCGACCATGACGGCGTAGCTTTGGGAGTGGAGCGCCTCTTCGAAAGACTGGCGTACGAGGATGAGGTTGATTTCGGGGGCCGTCACGTAGGGGTTGACGTTGTCGATGAGGTTGTTCGTTTGCAGCGAGTCCATGAAGATGAGCTGAGAGAGAGCTTTATCGTACGCCGTTTTTTCCATTTCGGTGAGGTATTTGTAGTCGACCGCATCGCGGGTCATGTCGACCTCTTTGGGGAACCACGTGTTGTTGAGCATCATCTCCCACAGGTTGTAGGCCCATTGGTACTTGATGTTGTTGAGCTCGAAAATCCCCGTCGGGTTCCCTCCGAAAATACGCCGGTCGTTGACGTGTTCGCTGGAAGTCGGGTTGTAGATTTTCTTGCGGTTCATGGTTGCTCCCGTGATAAACGAATATAGGGATCGATTATCTCCTAAAAGAGTTTTAACTATGCTAAAATGAAAGGAAATATTAAAAGGGGAAACGATGAAAAAATTGCTCATTTTCAAGTCACTGTCGGCGGGGCTCCTCCTTTACGGCGTCGTGGGCTTTTTCGCCGTTCCCTACGCTATCAAAAACGTCGTTCCCCAAAAAGTTTCCGAAGCGACGAAGGGGGGGCAGTTGTCGGTTCGCTCCGCCGCGTTCAATCCGTTTACGTTTCATCTGAAACTCGAGGGGGTGGTATTTAAAACTCCCCGGGGCGGAGACCTTTTTGCCATGAAACAAATGGCTCTCAACGCCGATCCGCTCGATTATCTCTGGAGAGGGGGATGGGTAGTCAAGCACGTCGTCTTGAACGAACCCGAAATCGCGATTCACCGTGGGAAAGACGGTGCGTTCAATTTTGCCTTCCTGACCGAGCCCGGATCGTCGCAGGAGAGCGAGAAGGGCCCTTCCGAACCGCCGAAACTCCTGATCAAACGATTCGTTCTCAAAGACGGTGCGCTCGATTACCGCGATTATGCAAAGGGAAAAGCCTACACCCTGGGGGTCGGGCCGATCGGATTTTCGCTCGATAACATCGATTTGCGCGATCTTTCGGCCGCCGAAGGGAAGCTCCGCCTTTACGCCTCGATTAATGATGGGGGTTTTGTCGATCTCAAAGGGAAACTTGACGCGCTTTCGCCGTTGAAAATCGGGGGCAGCGTCGCGTTCGATTCGGGGAAACTCTATACCCCCTGGCGCTATTTTCGGGATCAATTTCCGATCGAGGTTGCCGACGGCAGTGCCGCGTTCGGATTCGATTACCGCTTTGACGGCAGCGACGTCAACGCCACCGAAATCTCGCGGCTCCGTTTCGACGTCAACCGGCTGCGGATCATCCCCAAGGGGGAAAACCGTAACCTGCTGACCCTGGGGTCACTCCGTTTGAGCGACGGAAAGCTCCTTCCGATGCGTCGGCATTTCGAGGCGGGGTCGCTGGCGCTGGAAGGGTTGAACGTGAGTGCGACCCGCGGGGCCGACGGAGAGATCGACTGGCTCCGATACGCGGGCAAAATTCAAAAGGCGTTTCCGGCCGATCCGGCGAAGAAAACCGCCCCCTCCGTCCCGTGGGATTTCCGGATCGGGAGCGTTTCGCTGGCGGGAACCGGTCTGGTGTGGAACGACAACGCCCCGCAGCACCCTTACACCCTGAGCCTTTCGAACGGCCGGCTGCGTACGGGGGCAGTCACCGCCGATCCCAAAAAGCCGCTGGAGCTTTCGCTCGCAACCGACGCGATCCGGATGGTTCGCAGCGCTGATGGGGCAAGCGTCGCCGGGATCGATGCGATTGCGGTCGACGGGGTGAGTATCCGTCGCGAAGGACGGTTTGCGGAGGTGGGGAAAGTGAGCCTTTCGGCTCCCGAAATTTCGCTCAAACGGCTCAGGGACGGATCGATCGATCTGATGGGGTATCTTTACCGCCCTGCGCACCCCGCCGCCGTATCGCCGCGAGAGACGAACGACGCAGGGGGCTGGGGTTACCGGGTCGGAGAGATTTCCCTGAGCGATGCCCGGGCATCGCTCGTCGACGAAGTTCCCGCCCGAAAAGTCGTGCTCGGGATCGATCGGCTCAACGCCACGCTCAGAGGATTCGAGAGCAACCCCGATACGCCCAACGATTTCGCGCTGAACGGACGGCTCAACGCCCTGAGCACCCTGGAATTCAACGGGAAGTTCGTCCGCTCGTCGCTCAACAGCAGCGGTATGTTCGACGTCCGCCATCTCAATCTTGCATGGTTCGATCCCTATCTTGAACCTTCCACGTACGCATCGCTGCGGCGCGGCGATCTCTCCGTTAGCGGAAACTACGGCTACACGGGATCACGTGCGACGGTAAAAGGGAAACTTGCGCTCAACGACTGGGTACTCAACGATACGCGCGACGATTCGGTGTTGCTGGGATGGAATACGATCGGCGTCACCCCTTTTGCCTACGCCTATCCCGACAACCGGCTCAAAATCAACCATCTTGCCATCGACGGCCTCTACGTCAATGCTCTCATCGACGAGAAAAAGGTGCTCAATTTCTCGACATTGGCCAAAGCGCAGCGCAAAGAGGGCGGCAAAGCTTCAGGCGGATCGTCGGGCAACCCGTTCGGTCTGGATGTGGTCAAACTCCTCGTGCGCGACAGCAGCGCCACCTTCAGCGACCGTTCGCTCCCGCTGCCGTTCAAGACGTACATCCACGATCTCGAAGGCTCGGTGATGGGGATTTCGACGACGAAAAACGTTACCACCTTCGTCAAGCTCCGAGGGGGTGTCGACCAATACGGCCTGGCCAAAATCGACGGGCAGCTCAACACGAAGGCGCCGAAACGCTTTACCGACCTCAAGGTGGCGTTCGACAACCTCGATCTTCCCCGTTATACCCCCTACTCCCTCCAGTTCCTGGGATACAGGATCGACGGCGGGAAGCTTTTCCTGAACCTGGGGTACAAGATCGATGAAGGGCAGCTCAAGGGGGAGAACAAAGTGGTCATCCGCCAGATCGAGCTGGGAGAGGAAAAAGAGGGGGGCAGCCCGTGGCCGATGCGGCTGGTGGTTGCCCTGCTCGAAGATTCCGACGGGGTCATCGACATCGATTTGCCGGTGGTGGGGGACGTCAACAAACCCGATTTCAAATACGGTCAGGTGGTGTGGCAGGTGATCACGAACCTCTTTACCAAGGCGGTGACCTCGCCGTTCAGGCTCCTGGGATCGTTGCTCGGGATCGAGGACGATTCGCTCGCTTCGATCGATTTCGAAGGGGGATCGGCTCTGCTGCAGCCGCCGCAGCGCGAAAAGCTCGACAAGCTCGTGACGGTACTCCAAAAACGGCCCAAGCTGAATCTCGAAGTCTACGGCGGATGGAACGACGAGGCCGACGGTTACGCCCTGCGCGGGGAAAAACTGCTCAGCCAGGCGCTCAAAACCGATAAAACCCTCAAAGCCGATTCGCCCAATGCGCTTCCGCTGGATGTTTTGGAGGAGATGGCCGAAGATGCGCTCGAGCGCAAAGAGCTCAGGGCGCTACGCGGTGAGTTGGAGAAAAAGTATCCCGAAGAGGCGGCTTACGTCCGCCACTACAGCGCGGCGTTGATCGAGCGGCTTATTCCCCTGCAGCCGTTGCAGCCTCAGGAACTCGAGGCACTTGCGCAGCGACGTTCCGAGGCGATTCACGCGCATCTGGCCAAAACGGCGGGGATGGAGAAGCGGATCGTTCTCAAAGGCAGCGAGAAAGCAGCCCTTGGACAGACCAAAGAGGTCCCCGTGCGGATGAACGTCATCGTTCCGTAAAAATGAATATGTTGTTCAATCGGGCTGATTTTTAAAATCGCCCGAATCTCCCTATAATTGCGTAATTTTTTTCAAGGAGTCCTGCATGCCGTTTTCACCCGCAAAACGCAAAGACACCCTCAGCGGCATCCTTTTCGTGGCGATTTTCGCTGCGGCCGCCACGATGATCGCCGAGACGAGTCTCATCAAAAATCTCGGGATATCGCCGCTGGTCGTGGGGATCGTGATCGGTATCTTTTACGCGAATACCCTGCATAACCGCATCCCCTCCGCCTGGGAGGGGGGGATCACCTTTTCGGGGAAAAAGATCCTCCGTTTTGCGATCGTCTTTTACGGTTTCAGGATCACGTTCCAGGAGATCGCCGAGGTGGGGATGGAAGGATTTATGGTGTCGCTCATCATGCTTGCTTCGACGTTCGTTCTGGGGACCTGGCTGGGACAGAAGCTCTTTAAAATGGACCGCGACACGTCGATGCTGACAGCATCGGGAGCCTCCGTTTGCGGCGCGGCGGCGGTATTGGCGACCGAGCCCGTCCTCAAGGCCGAAGAGCACAAGGCGGCGATCGCCGTCTCGATGGTCGTACTGTTCGGAACGATCGCAATGTTCTTGTATCCGGCTCTTTACAGCGCGGGGGTATTCGCCGGGATGGATGACCGCACATTCGGTATTTTCGTCGGAGGGACAATCCACGAAGTGGCGCAGGTCGTCGCCGTCGGCGGTGCGTACGGAAAAGAGGCATCCGACGCGGCGGTGATCGTCAAAATGACCCGGGTCATCATGATTGCGCCGATGTTGATTCTGCTGGGGATGTATCTCTCCTACACGGCCCGCAAAAGCGGTGCGGCAGGGGGCGGAGTCAAGCTCGTGATCCCGTGGTTCGCGGTCTACTTTGTCGGGATGGCCGGTGTCAATTCCCTGCTGTCGCAGTACGGGTCGGCCCACGCGGGCGAAGCGATCGCGACGACGATTCAAAATGCCGTTTCGGCGATCAACATCATCGATACGTTTTTGCTGACCATGGCGATGACGGCGCTGGGGATGGGGACCCGCTTTGCGAAGTTCAAAGGGCTTGGGCTTGCCCCCCTCTACACCGCGGGAGCGATGTTCGCATGGCTTCTCATCGGCGGATATTTCATCACGATGTGGGTTGTAGCCACATTCTGATAGCGCGAGCGAGCATATTCCGCCCTGCTCGTTGCAAGCTTTTCCAAGGTTGAAATTTTCGGCCTTGGAAACTTCCCTCCGGTTGTGCTGCATACCGACATCAAATCTTCATCTCTTTTCCCAGCCAACATTCACTCTACCCGATAGTGTTCCCGCAACACCTTCTCGACCGCTTCGGCGATTTGTGCATATCCCGCCGCATTGGGGTGGACGTAGTCGCTTTTGGTCCGATTGTCGCCCAGTACCTCCGAGAGGCGCTCTTTTTCGATCGGGACGGCGAAGCGTTCGGCGATCTCTTCGTATGCCGGATGAGCGTCCAGGCCGATCAGGGAGAATTGCGGGACGGCGATCAGCACCACGCCGATACCCCGACCCTGCAAGATCCGGATCATCGATTCGAGGTTACGGCGCATTTGTTTTTCGTCTTGTTTTTTCAGGATGTCATTTCCACCGTGGCAGAGCAGCACGAGCCCCGGACGGTGCCGATCGAGGAGCGTCTTTAGCCGCTTGAGCCCCTCTTTGGAACCTTCTCCGGGAAGGCCCGCATTGATGACGTTTTTTCCGATCCGCTGTGCGAGCCGGTCGGGATAGCTTTCTCCTTTGGCGGCGCCCGTACCGTAGGTGAGCGAATCGCCGAAGGCCAGGATCACGTTCGGAAGCGGGGGGAGAGGAGCGGCGGGAGAGGCCGCTTGTTTAATCGCGAAGGCAATCGTCAGCGCGGCGAGAACGAGCGCGAAGAGGAGCGGCGTGCGGCTCATGAGCGTCGCCGGAAGCTCAGCGCTTCGAGAAGGTGGCTTTTTCGGATATCGTCGCTCGCTTCGAGATCGGCAATTGTGCGGGCGACTTTGAGCAGTCGCGTGACCGCCCGGAATGAGAGTCCGAAGCGTCCTATCGCCTGATCGACCACCTGATGGCCTTCGGGGTCGAGGGTGCAATGCCGGGCCACTTCTTCGTCGCTCAAGGCACCGTTTAGGCGGTGCTGCCCCCGGTGTTTTTGACGCAGGAACGCTTCGCGCACGCGGGCATGGAATTCCCGGGAGGGGAGGCCGGGTTTGTCCTCGGCGCTGATCGGATGCATCTGAACGTACAGGTCGATCCGATCCAGAAACGGATCGGAGAGGCGTGCGCGGTAACGGGCGATTTCGGTGTCGGAACAGCGGCAGGGAGTCGTCGTGCTGAACAGATTGCCGCAGGGGCAGGGATTCATCGCCGCGACGAACAAAAAATCGGCTTCGTAGGTGACTTTGGCGTTGACGCGGGATATGCGGATACGACGGTCTTCGAGGGGTTCACGGAGCGCTTCAAGCACCGTTTTCGAAAAATGGGGGAGTTCGTCGAAAAACAATATGCCGTTGTGTGCCAATCCCACCTCGCCGATTTGGGCTTTGTGGGTTCCGCCTCCGAAGATGCTGGCCCCGGTACTCGTGTGGTGGGGTGATCGAAACGGTCGCAGAGGGGTGAAAGAGGGTTCTTTTCCCTCCAGGATTTCGAGTTTGGCACAATCGAGCATTTCGTGGTTGTGCAGCGGGGGGAGAATGTGGCGGAGGCGTTTGGCAATCATCGATTTCCCGCTTCCGGGAGAGCCTTCGAGCAACAGATTGTGCATCCCCGCCGCGGCGATGAGGGCAGAGCGTTTGGCGTGCTCCTGTCCCCGGATATCGCGAAAATCGAGAGGATACTCTTCGTGATAGAAATAGGGTTCTCCTTCGTGATCGAGGCGTTCGAAATCAAACGAGGAACATTCTGCGGGTTCGGGTGCGGCGACGCCGCGAAGGAGCTCGAGGGTTTGGGTAAGACTCGAAACGCCGTAAAAAGAGATCCCCGGGATTTTGGAGAGTTTCGCAATACTGACCTCGGGGACGATCGCGCGGCGTATCGAGCCTTGATTGGCCAGCGAGAGTATGATCGGATAGAGGAGGGCGTTTTCGGTTACGCTGCCGTCCAGCCCGAGCTCCCCGAACACATACCATCCTTCGGTCGATTCTTCACCGCTTCCCAGGGCGATCAGCGCCGCGATGGCCAGATCGAAATGGGACCCCTCCTTGCGCAGGTCGCTGGGTGCGAGATTGACGGTGAGGCGTTTGGGGGGAAAGGTGAAGCCGTTTCCCAGCAGGGCCGATTTCACCCGCTCTTTGGATTCGTTGATGGCGGTATTGGCCATTCCGACGATGGTAAAGGCGGGGAGCCCTTTGGTCGCGGTGAACTGGACTTCGACGGGTTTGGCGTCGATCCCCTCGAATGTGGCGCACAGTAGCTGTTTCATCGCAAAGTACCGTTATGGGATTTGAGGGATATTGTAACCGGAAAATGTTATTTTTGGGTAAATATTGCAAAATGCAAACAGGAAAGGGAGGGGCAAGAGGCTATTTTTTCTCTTTTTGGGCCCGTTTATACTCTTTTTCAAATTTTTTTCGGCGGTTGTAGGAGAGTTTTTCGATAAACAGTTTGCCGTCGAGATGGTCGATTTCATGCTGAATCGCGATGCAGAGCAGTTCGTCCGCTTCGAGTACGCACGCTTCGCCGAAACGGTTCTGGTAATGAAGCGTCAGCGTCTCGTAGCGTTCGACGTCCTCGTAAAACCCCGGAACACTCAGACACCCTTCCTGGTAGAGCGTGGTGCCGCGCGGATTGTGGATAACCGGGTTGATGATCTCGATCAGACGCTCGCGCGGCTGGTTCCCTTCTTCGTCGGGTATGCACAGTATCAGCGCGCGGATCGGATTGGCGACCTGGATGGCGGCGAGGCCGATGCCGTTGGAGAGCATCATCGTGTCAAACATGTCGTCGAGGAAGCGGTGCAGCGTTTCGTCGAACTCGGTGACGGGGGAAGATACGGTTTTGAGAATCTTATTGGGGTAGGTGATGATCGGGAGAATCATGAAAGCCTTATTCGTTGCCGGTTGCGACCATGTAGCGCAGTTTCGGATTCTCATCGGCCAGATTCATCGCATCGAGGGTATTGACGAGAGTCTGCTCAACCCCTTCGGCCGCCGTCATTTCGGCGATCCCGATCGCGATGCGCAGCTGAATCTCTTTTTCGGCCAGAAAGAAATTGCTCGAAGCGACCAGGTCGTACAGACGCTCGGACGCGCGTTTGGCGCTTTCGATGTCGGTATGTTTGAGGACCATCGCGAACACCCCTTCACCGTAATGGGCGACGATATCGCTGCGGCGGGAGGTTTTGAGCAGCAGCCGCGCGACGGTGCGGATCATCAGCTGCTGTGCTTTCTCGCTTTGGATAATCGAGCTGGTCTCTTTGGAAAGGCGTACGGTGATGAGAGAGCTTTTGTGTTTGAATTCGTCGATGAGATTGCGCTCCTGCTCGAGTTTGGTGAGAAGATAGCGTTTGTTGTAGACGCCGTACTGGTTGTCGAAAATCGTTTCGTTCTCGACCTGTCGGACGATCCCCGCGGTCTCGTCGTACACGGTTTTCATGTGCGTGACCTGTTTTTTGAGGATTGCGCTGAGCTTGTTGACGTCGTTGCTCAGCGAGGAGAGCAGATCACTGGCCCCCGCTACGGTCGGGACGCTTTTCATCTCTTCTTTGCGTTTGTCGAGGATTTTTTCCATCAACGCGATGTTTTTGTAGAGGGTGGCACTGAGCTGCAGGATGTTTTTGATCGAGAGAAAACCCTGCTTCAGGTTTTTTTCGAGTTCGACACTTTTGTCGTCATGGTTATCCTCTTCAAGTTCCAGGATCGAACCGATCTGGCGGCGGAGGCTTTCGCTTTTGTCTTCGAGGATGCGGTCGAAGTAGAGGGCAAAATTATTGGGGGTCGGGGGGAGGTTGTCTGAGATCAGTGCGCTCAGAACCTCTTTCGCAAAAATTTCCAGATCGCTGGTTGGGTCACTTAAAGAACCGGTACTGATACTCATAAAACTGTTGCTCCCGTCAGGATTGGTTTGGGCGGCAGGCCGCGGTGAGCGTTTGAGATCACTGAGACTCGCCATGAAACATCCCTAATTATTTGTCGTCTTTTTCTTTTTGGACAAGCACTTCGTCAATGATACCATAACTTACCGCTTCTTCGGCGGACATGAAATTGTCACGGTCGGTATCTTTTTCGAGTTTTTTGACGCTTTGTCCGCAGTTGCGGGCCAAAATTTCATTCAGTTCGGCTTTCATCCGAAGAATCTCTTTGGCCTGAATTTCGATATCGGTGGCCTGGCCCTGCGCTCCGCCGAGGGGTTGGTGGATCATGATCCGCGCGTGGGGAAGGGCGTAACGTTTGCCCTTCGTCCCCGAACTGAGCAAAAAGGCGCCCATCGACGCCGCCTGGCCGATACAGATCGTGCAGACGTCGGGACGGATATAGTTCATCGTGTCGTAGATCGCCATCCCCGAAGTGATGACGCCTCCGGGCGAGTTGATGTAGAAGTAGATGTCCTTGGTCGGATCTTCCGCTTCCAGGAAAAGCAGCTGCGCGACGATGGAAGAGGATACGGCATCGTTGACTTCGCCGCTGAGCATGACGATACGGTCTTTAAGCAGACGCGAATAGATATCATAGGAGCGCTCTCCGCGCCCCGTCTTTTCGATGACGTAAGGGATGTAGCTCATTAGGCCTCTTTGATTTTGTCGTTGAGCAGTTTGCTAAGGACGCGATCTTCGATCATCGCCATCTGGATCGCCGGAAGGTATCCCGATTCCTGGTAGTGTTTGTAGATCGCAGAGGGATCTTGGCCCATCTGCATCGCTTCGAAATAGATCGTCTGCATCAGTTCCTGCTCGCTGACGGCAACGTTTTCGGCGCGGGCGAGGGCATCGACGATGAAGGTCGCTTTGACGGCGCGGCACGCGTCATCGCGGAATGTTTCACGCAGCGCTTTGACTTTTTCCGCGTCGTTGCGGAGCTCTTCGAGTTCCGCTTCGGCCATTTCACGCGCTTTTTTGTTCAGCGCCATGTCCATCTCCTGCTCGACGATGAATTCGGGAAGATCGATCGTAAACGCGTTGACGAACGTTTCCATCAGTTTCGGTTTGAGCTCGTCGTTGTAGATTTTGCTCATCTCTTCGCTCTCGAGCTGCTCTTTGACTTTTTCTTTGAGCATGTCGAGGTTGGCGTCGTCATATCCGGGGAGCATTTTTTTGGCGAGTTCGTCGTCGATGCTGACCGCTTCTTTGGCCTGGATCGCATTGACTTTGACTTTGAACTGGGCCGGTTTGCCCGCGAGTTTGCTTCCGCCGTAGTTTTCGGGGAACGTCACGTCGATCGTTTTTTCTTCCCCTTTTTTCATACCGATCACCTGGTCTTCAAAACCGGGGATGAACTGGCCGCTTCCGAGGCGGAGGCTGAACCCTTCGGCTTTTCCTCCCTCGAACGCTTCACCGTCGACGAATCCTTCGAAATCGATCAGGGCCGCGTCACCGCTGATCAGCGCTCTGTCTTCTTCGACGTTGACGAAGGGGGCCTGTGCGGTTGCGAGCTCTTCGATGCGCTGCATGACGGCTTCGTCGCTGATTGCGGGCTTGGCGACTTCGGGAACCATGGCGGCGTAATCGCCCAGTTCGATCGCCGGGCGGATCGCCAGGGTCACTTCGACGTCGATGCCGTTGTCGTTTTTATCGAATTTGGTGATCTGGGGTTCGCCGATCAGGGCGCTTGCCGCGATCTCCATCGCTTTGAGCCCTTCGTCGAGCAGGTCGCGGAGCGCTTGCGCTTCGGCGTCTTGTACCAGGCGGTCACCGTATTGTTTTTTGACGGCGCTGACGGGCACTTTTCCTTTGCGGAAACCGGCGATTTTGGCCTCTTTGCTGAGCTGGTTGGCGATTTTTTCGATGTTGGCATCGATGGTATTGCGGGTGATGGCTGCGTTGATTTTGGCGTTCGCAGAGTCGATTTTATTCGTTGTGATTTGCATTGAATCCCTTTGTTGTCGTTGTCTTGACAGACTAAATGGGGGCAATAATACCCAAAATGCTCTGATAAGTCCATGAAGGATCCGTTTTGCTCATCTGCTCCTCAGCAAAAACGTGATAAAGTAAGACCATCAAGATTGGACGAGAGAACGATGTCAAAAACAACTACCCAGCAAGCATTCGAAGACGCGGTTAAGACGATGATCCGCTACGTCGGCGAAGACGAAACCCGCGAAGGGCTCCTCAAAACCCCCGAGCGGGTGATGAAAGCCTACGAATTCATGTTCGGAGGGTACAATGAAGATCCGCAGGCGATTTTGAATTCGGCGATGTTCGAAACTTCCAACGACGAGATGGTGCTGATCAAAGACATCGAATTTTATTCGACATGCGAACACCATCTCCTTCCGATTATCGGACGGGCCCATGTCGCCTATATCCCCGACGGAAAAGTGGTCGGCCTCTCCAAGATCCCGCGCGTCGTCGACGTCTTCGCGCGCCGGATGCAGATCCAGGAGCAGCTGACCGAACAGATCGCCGACGCGCTGATGCACGCGATCAGCCCCAAGGGGGTCGCGGTGGTCGTGCAGGCGCGTCACATGTGCATGGAGATGCGCGGAGTCGAGAAAATCAGTTCCACGACCACCTCGAGCGCGCTGCGGGGATTGTTCAAACGGGACGAAAAAACGCGGATGGAGTTTTTCAACCTGATCAACTCTCCGGCCGGAACCCGATACTAAACGATGCCGCTCAAAACCCTCCGAAGCCGTCTGGGAATCGAAAAGCTCACCACCCTGTTCGGGACGATTACCAAAATCAGTCCGACGGTCATCGTCGCCGAAGGACTCCATGTCAGCATCGGAGATACCGTACTGATCGTTTCGGAGGTGAACGGCGCCCAGGCGATGGGGATGGTGAGCGAGGTGGAGAGGAACCGTTTTTTTATCACCCCGTTTCGTTTTGTCGAGGGATTCCGGACGGGAGACAAGATCTATCCGAACCAGACGGGGATGATGATCGAGGTCGGGGATGCGTTGCTGGGGCGGGTCGTCGATCCGTTCATGAACCCGGTCGACGGGAAGGGGCCGATCGGTTCGACCCATCTTGAACCGATCATCAAAGCTCCGATTGCGGCGATGAAGCGCGGAATGATCAACGAGCCCTTTCGCGTCGGGGTCAAAACGATCGACGGACTCCTCACCTGCGGAAAAGGGCAGAAGCTGGGGATATTCGCCGGAAGCGGCGTCGGCAAATCAACCCTGATGGGGATGATCGTCCGCGGCGCCCAGGCCCCGATCAAGGTGGTCGCCCTGATCGGGGAGCGGGGGCGCGAGGTCCCCGAATTTATCGAAAAAAATCTGGGCGGCAATCTCGAAAACACGGTCATTGTCGTCGCCACCAGCGACGATTCGCCGCTGATGCGCAAATACGGGGCGTTCAGCGCCATGAGTGTGGCGGAGTATTTTAAAGGCAAGGGGCTGGACGTTCTGTTTATGATGGATTCGGTGACCCGTTTTGCCATGGCGCAGCGCGAGATCGGCCTCGCCCTCGGAGAACCCCCGACCTCAAAGGGGTATCCCCCCTCGTCGCTGACGTTGTTGCCGCAGTTGATGGAGCGGGCCGGCAAAGAGGAAGGCAACGGCTCCATCACCGCTTTTTTTACGGTTCTGGTCGAAGGGGACGACCTGAGCGACCCGATCGCCGACCAGTCGCGTTCGATCCTCGACGGTCACATCGTCCTCTCGCGGGAACTGACCGATTTCGGGATCTATCCGCCCATCCATATTCTCAATTCGGCATCGCGGGTGATGAACGATATCATCTCCCCCGAACATTTTGCCGCCGCCCGGCGGTTCCGCCGTCTCTATACTTTACTTAAAGAGAACGAGATGCTGATCCGCATCGGCGCCTACGTCAAGGGGACCGATCGGGAACTGGACGAAGCGATCGGGAAACGGGAGCAGATGGAGAAATTCCTTTCGCAGGGGGAAAAATTCCAGACCGATTTTCAGGAAACGGTCGATCAGCTGATCGCGATGATGGCCAACTGAGGCGGAATCCTTAAAGCACGTTAAACATAAAAAACCCTTAAGGTTAGTATAACGAGCTTTGCTCTATTATCCCGAAAGTTAAACAAGAGAGAATTTGTCTTTTATTGAGTGACGATTTCTCGAGGAGAATCTATGCAAGTCTATTTGGACAACAACGCCACGACCAAAGTCGACCCTGCCGTCGTCGAGGCGATGATCCCGTTTTTCAGCGAAATTTACGGGAACCCCAACTCGCTTCACCGGTACGGCACCGCTTCGCATCCGGCGATCACGAAAGCGATCAACCAGATGTACAAAGCGATCAACGCGGGCGACAACGACGATATCATTTTTACGTCGTGTGCGACCGAATCGAACAACTGGGTGCTCAAATCGGTATGGGTGGACAAGATCCTTAACGGCGACAAGAACCACATCGTCACGACCGAGGTGGAACACCCGTCGGTCCTTTCGACCTGTAAATTCCTCGAAGAGCAGGGGGTCAAGGTCACGTATCTGCCCGTCAACGATCAGGGGATCGTCGAAGCGCATACCCTGCGCAGTTTCATTACTGATAAAACCGCCCTCGTTTCGGTCATGTGGGCCAATAACGAAACGGGGATGATCTTCCCGATCAAGGAGATCGGTGAAATCTGTAAAGAACGGGGGGTGCTGTTCCATACCGATGCGGTACAGGCCGTCGGTAAAATTCCCGTCGACGTCCAGGACGTCCACGTCGATTTCCTGTCGATGTCGGCCCACAAATTCCACGGTCCCAAAGGGATCGGAGCCCTCTACATCCGCAATTCCGAAGCGTTGACCCCGCTGCTGCACGGCGGCGAGCACATGGGGGGACGCCGTTCGGGAACCCTCAACGTCCCCTACATCGTAGGAATGGGTAAGGCGATCGAACTGGCCACCGAAAACCTTGAAGCCAAAATGGCCTCGATCCGTGCCAAGCGCGACCGGCTCGAAGACGCGCTCCTCGCCGAACTGAACGACGTGATGGTTGTCGGGAACCGCGACAACCGCACCCCCAACACGATCCTCATCTCGATCCGCGGGGTCGAAGGGGAAGGGATGCTGTGGGATCTCAACAACGCCCTGATCGGTGCATCCACCGGATCGGCCTGTGCCTCCGAGGACCTCGAAGCCAATACCGTCATGCTGGCCATCGGGGCCGACCACGAGTTGGCCCATACGGGGATCCGTCTGAGCCTGTCGCGCTTTACGACCGACGAAGAGATCGATTACGTCATCGACGCGTTCAAAAAGGCGGTCGTGCGGTTGCGCGCGATTTCAAGTTCTTATGCAAAAGTTCAGCCGACACCGGGTGGTGAGGCTGCGGAATGCAATATCCACCACTGAGAAGGAAACAATTATGGCAAAAAATGATCTTTTGGGCGGGTCTCTCTGGGACCAGTATTCGAACAAAGTTACGACGCTGATGAACAACCCCCAGCATCAGGGGGAGATTACGCAAGAGGAGTGCGACGCGGCCGGACATAAGCTCATCGTTGCCGATTTCGGGGCGGAGAGCTGCGGCGACGCGGTTCGCCTGTACTGGGAAGTCGATCCCGCGACCGACACCATCGTCAACTCGAAGTTCAAAAGCTTCGGGTGCGGTACGGCGATTGCGAGTTCGGACATGATGACCCAGCTGTGTATCGGTAAAACGGTTCAGGAAGCGGTCAAGATCACCAACATCGACGTCGAGTTCGCCCTGCGCGATACCCCCGACGTTCCGGCCGTTCCACCGCAGAAAATGCACTGTTCGGTCATGGCTTACGACGTCATCAAAAAAGCGGCGGGGCTTTACCTCGGCGTCGACGCCGCGAGCTTCGAAGACGAGATCATCGTCTGTGAATGTGCGCGCGTCAGTCTCGGAACACTGCGCGAAGTGATCCGCCTCAACGACCTCAAAACCGTTGAACAGATTACCGACTACACCAAAGCGGGCGGTTTTTGTAAATCGTGCATCAAGCCGGGCGGACACGAAGCGCGCGAGTATTATCTGGTCGATATTCTCGCCGACGTCCGTCGCGAGATGGATGAAGAGAAGATGCGTGCGGCCGCGGACGCGGGAACGCACGGCGATTTCGAAACGATGACCCTCGTGCAGAAGATCAAGGCGATCGACAGCGTCATCGATGAGAGCGTGCGTCAGTTCCTCGTCATGGACGGCGGGAACATGGAAGTCATCGACATCAAAGATTCCCCCGACTACATCGACGTCTACATCCGCTACCTCGGGGCCTGTTCGGGATGCGCGAGCTCCACGACGGGAACGTTGTACGCCATCGAGGCGACCCTCAAAGAGAAACTTTCTCAGAAGATCCGCGTACTGCCGATCTGATTTTATACGCCGTTGGAGCAAAGCTCCCACGGCTACGCTCACGCTTAGTTTTCCTCGGCGGAAAGCCCGCGCACGTTTGCGTGCTTTTTACTCCCCCCAGAATGATCAAAAATTCTTATCAAACCAGTCGGCTACCTGGCTGCGGATCGTGTGGCGCAACTGGATTCCCGCGATAAAGTCGTTGTGTTGCGCTTTGTTGAGCAGGGTCACGAGGGCGTTGCGCCGTTTGGAGAGGAACGGATGGTCGATCTGACCGGGGTCTCCCATCACGACGAGCCGCGTCTCGTCTCCCATCCGCGTTCCGATCAGTTTGAGGGTGGCGTTGGTCATGTTCTGTGCCTCGTCGATGATGACGAATTTGCGGGAGATGGTCGTTCCCCGCATGTGGGCGATGTCCATCGCTTCGATGTTGTATTTTTTCATAAAGATTTCGGTCGCATTTTCCCGTTTGATCGAATTGGTGTTCCCCGTGTATTC
Organism: Campylobacterota bacterium; assembly: GCA_040752835.1. NCBI lineage: Bacteria > Pseudomonadati > Campylobacterota > Campylobacterota bacterium. The sequence goes on from JBFMGG010000011.1 coordinate 31,059, forward strand.
GACCCGTGCGTCGATGGAGTATTTGCTCTGGTGCTCGATCGTAAAATTGATGGCGGCATAGAGGGGATACATGAAATACCCCAGTTTCTGCTCTTCGTCCCCTTTACGAAATCCCAGTTCGGACTGCGGATCGTTCGAAGTGACGGTGTTTCGGGCATAGACGATCCCCTCGACGATCCCCTCTTCGACCAGTTCCAGCCCCGCCTGCAGCGCGACGAGGGTTTTTCCCGAACCGGTCGAGCCCGAGACGACGGTGACGTAGTTTTGGGGATGGGTCATCATCGCGTAATAGAATTTTTGCTCGAGGTTGAGGGGGCGTACGAGGCTTTCGTCGAAGTGTTCTCCGAAACGGCGGTCGAAATCGCACCATTCGATCTGGCCGTTGATGCTCAGGGCATGGCGCTGGATTCCCGTTTCGTACATTTCCGAAGCGGCGCTGAGCGCCTTTTGGACGAAGGTGATCTGGTCGAAGTTGTGATGGGTTTTATCGGCGGGGAGAGCTGGGGTCTCCTCGTACTCGTAGGTGTAGGAAAAATCGATTTTCTCGGGGGCTTCGACGCTGCTGTTACGGATGCTCTGCGACTGTATGCCGCGGATTTCTGCGGCGATCCGAAACGACATGTCGTTGGTGAGGAGCGTAAGATCGTAGTCGTCGGCTATTTCGGCGATTTTAGCGTCATTAAGCCCTTTCGGTTCGGAAAAATGGGCCGATACGCGGTAGTGTTCCCGATGAACGATGTAGAGGTCGATCAGGTTTGCTTCGCCTCCGTGTAAGGAACGGTCGAAGTTGAGCGAGAGCCGATAGTAGCGGTCGTTTTGACACAGGTTATGGTCGATGCGGCTTCGGACGCATTCGGGGAGTTCGACGGAGCTGATCGGCTCCCCCCAGGCAATGTCGGCGAGGCGGAAAAATTCCCGCGCCTGAAAGCCCGCTTCGGAGCGCATGTCGTCTTTTTTGCTGTTAAGCTCGGACAGAACGACGTTGGTAATGACGACGCCGTTGAGGTTCTCTTCGCTGATTCGGAGGATATTGGTCGGATCGTCGAGGATAACGGAAGTATCAAGGAGATAGCAGTTTTGTGTGCCCACGCGGAAACCTTATGATAAAGATTTCCTATGGTAGGGTATTTTTTCTTAAATTAGCCGTAATACCCTTTGAGACCCTGCATCGTCCGCCCCATGTTGAGCAGTACCATGTCTGCGCATACGAGGGCTGCCATCGATTCGGCCACCACCGATCCACGGACGGCGACGCAGGGGTCGTGACGACCTTTGAGGGAAACGTGGACGCTGTGCCCCTGCGTATCGACGCTCTCCTGGTCGATGAAAATCGAGGGGGTCGGTTTGAAATGGACGCGCACGAGGACGTCGTCGCCGTTGCTCATCCCGCCCAGGATTCCCCCCGCGTGGTTGGTTTTGAACCCCTCGGGAGTGATGGGGTCGTTGTTTTCGCTCGCTTTGAGGCGCGCGCTTCGGACCCCTTCACCGATTTCGACCGCTTTGACGGCGTTGATCCCCATCATCGCTTCGGCCAGCACCGCGTCGAGTTTGTAATAGAGCCCTTCTCCCAGTCCTACGGGCAGGCCGCTGATTTTGACGGTTGCCACGCCGCCGACGGAATCGTGGGCATTTTTGGCGCTCAGGATCGCTTCTTTCTGCGCCTCTTCGACGGCGGGATCGAGGGCGTAGATGGGGCTGTTCGCGACGCGGCTGAAATCGAGCGCATCCGCTTCGATCCCGTCAATCGCGCTGATCCCGCTTGCAAAGTCGATCCCCAGTTCCCGGAGCATCAGCTTCGCCACGGCTCCGCCGGCCACCCGCGCGGCCGTTTCGCGTGCCGATGAGCGGCCGCCGCCGCGGTAGTCGCGGATGCCGTATTTATGAAAATAGGTGAAATCGGCGTGTCCGGGACGGAAAATGTCTTTGACGTTCGAATAGTCGCCGCTTTTTTGGTCGGTATTGTAGATCATCATCATGATCGGCGTTCCGGTGCTTTTACCTTCGAAAACGCCGCTGAGGATTTCGACCTTGTCGGCTTCTTTGCGAGCGGTGGCAAACTCGTTTTGTCCCGGACGGCGGCGGTCGAGCTCGCTCTGGATGTAGGTTTCGTCGATGACGAGACCGGCGGGAACGCCGTCAAGAACGCATCCGATCGCCTTGCCGTGCGATTCTCCAAAGGTGGTGATCGTAAAACGTTCCCCGAACCGGTTCATTTGAGCTCCTTGTTCAGCATCTCCAGGGCGATTTTGGCCGCCTCCTGCTGGGCTTGTTTTTTGCTTTTGCCGCAGGCTGCGGCGTACCGTTTTCCGTCGATGCTCACGGCCACTTCGAACTCTTTTTTATGATCGGGGCCGTGGGCGGCGATAAGGTCGTATTCGGGAGTGATCCCGAAATGGGCCTGCGTCAGCTCCTGCAACGAGGTTTTGTAGTCTTTGAACAGCGAATCCAAAGAGATGTCGTCGTGGACGTTTTCGAGGAGATGGATCGTGATCTCCCGGACTTTTTCCAGCCCCGTTTCGAGATAGAGCGCCCCCATGACCGCCTCGAACGCGTTGGAGAGCAGTGAGCTCTTGGTCCGCCCGCTGTTGTTTTCCTCCGCGTTGGAGAGGTAGATGTATTCTCCGAGATTCAGATGGTTCGCAAGGCGGGTAAAGCCCCCTTCGTTAACGAGGGAGGCACGCATTTTGGAGAGTTTTCCCTCGTCGAAATCGGCGAATTTTTTGTAGAGGTATTCCCCGACGATCAAGTCGAGGACGGCATCGCCCAAAAATTCGAGGCGCTCATTATTGTAGGGCTGTTTGTAGCTTTTGTGCGTCAGCGCTTCAATAAGGAGCTCTTGATTTTGAAAGTGGTACCCGAGCTGTTGCTGCAGGGCTTTTAAATCGTTCATTATGTGTTCAATCCTTCTTTGTATTTTCCCGCTTCTTCGCGGGCGATCCGGTCGCACTCTTCGTTCTCGGCATGCCCGTCATGGCCGCGAACCCACTCCCCCCGTATGACGTGAGGGGCCGATACGGCGAGGTATTCGCGCCACAGATCGGGGTTTTTGACCTTCGCGAAATTGCGTTTCACCCACCCCTCGAGCCATTCGTTGATCCCTTTGATCACGTAGCTCGAATCGGAGACGATCGTCACCTCGCAGGGCTCTTTGAGGGCTTTGAGCCCTTCGATCACCGCGCGCAGCTCCATTCGGTTGTTCGTCGTGTGGGGTTCGCCTCCGCGGACGACTTTTTCGTTCGTTCCGTAGCGCAAAATCGCACCGAATCCTCCCGGTCCGGGATTGCCCAGCGCGGAGCCGTCACTGAAGAGAGTTATTTTCTTCATACCGCTCCCGTGAAAGGTTCATCATCACTTCCACCGTATCGATCGCATGGCAATGGGGACAGCGGTGGAACGGCAGAAACGATATCTGCTTGCACTCGCCGCACGCGTACTCGAACTGCAGGGTCGCTTTTCCGATACCGCATCTGCGCAGGGCGATCAGCACGTCGAGTTCGAAGACGCCGCTTCCCTCCGCGAGGGAGACGGAGCCTTTGGCGCTGAAAAGCTCGCGTAGATACGTATTGCTTGCAATTATATCCAAATCGAGATTATCGTCTCTAAGGCGCCACAACACGTCGCTCAGCCGGGGTGCGAGCGACTGGTCGAAGCGGCTCCATGCGAGCGCCGGGCGGTTGGCGAAAAGCCATTCGAAAACGAGATACCCCAACTGGCGGTGACGCTCGTACAGCTCGATCAGGCGCTCCCCCTTTTCATCGGTTCCGACCGTATGGTCTCCCAACAGCAGCCGGCATTCGAGATAGAGCTTTTCGTGCAGGGAATCGGGGGAGATCTCCTGCAGCGATTCCATCACTTCGAGCGCCTTGTCGTACTGGCGCAGCTGCTCATAGATCAGGATCAGGTAATGGAGCGCCTGCGGAGAGCGGGGATGGTTTTGGAGAATCTGTAAAAAACTCTGGCGCGAACGTTCGAGGAAACCTGCTTTGAAATAATTTTTTCCCAGCAGCAGCAACACCTCTTTTTGGAACGTCGTTTCCCGGTTTTTGGAAAGGAGGGCGTGATAGATTTCGACGCTTTTTTCGAAATTTCCCTGCATTTCGTAGCTGTGGGCGAGCATGAGCCACGATTCGTTGGGGAGGGAGTTGGTCTGCACCTGATCGCGTAGCCGGTTCTCGTCTTCGAGCGATTCGAATTTTCCGAGGAACGATTCAAGATCGCGGTGCCCCCTGGCCGTTTTGTGCCGCCCCCACCAGTAGCTCAGAAACGAAAGGACGAAGAGGAGGAAGAAAAAGACGATGACGCCGAAAAGAGGGTCTCGGAATTCGATGAAAAATGTATCCATGCCGTATTATAGCTTTTGCAGCGTGATTTCGCGAATGATGCGGCTGGCAGGATCGATCCGGTAGCGCAGTGGGGAATGCTCAAGGGTACATTCCTCCCCGCTGCACCGTATATTGGGCAGAGCCGGGAGAACCTCGCCCGTTTTTCGCCCGGTTTCGTCGGGGATGAGGGGAGAGATGACGGTGATTTTGGCAACGGCTTCGCCGCTCTTGTCGGGAAAAACGTAGCCCAGTGCGGTCTCGTGGCGTTTGAGGATGAAGAGGGTTTGGGCACCCTGCGGAACGATCTGGGAGAGTTTTTCGACGCCAAGCCCCGGGAATCGCCCCTGAATGAGGGATGCTTCGAACCGTTCGCCCGCCCGTAGCGTTCCGAGCCCTTCGGAGGTGAGGGTCATGGGATAGGGGAGCGAGGGGTCGTGCGGCGTATCGCATCCCCAGAAGAGGAGCCCCAGCAGAAGGATCATCCCGCGCATCAAAAGATCCTCTCAAGCATCAGCTGCAGCGAAACCCGCCCGTTCCACTCGTTTTTGTTCACGGTGTAGCTGCAGCTCATTGTCCGGCTTTCGGGACATTCGAGGACCTGGCGGAACGCGACCAGCTCGATCGTCTTGGGATGGGTTTTGGAGGGGCGCAGTTCCAGGCGGCTGTGGGATTGGTCGCTCCCGAAAAGTTTGACATTGACCACTTCGGCGTCCCGCAGCAAGAAACGGGGGCGCGGATTCCCCTCCCCGTAAGGTTCGAACCGTTCGAGCAATTCGAGCAGCTCGAAATTGATCATGTGGTGTTCGAGTTCGCCGACGATGTCGCTGTGGGGAATGAAGTCGTTCGGATCGACCGATTCCGCGGCGTGGTTGATATCGCGCCGGAACCGCTCGACGCGGTCGCTTTGCATCGAAAGCCCCGCCGCCATTTTATGCCCGCCGAATTTGTCGAGCAGCGCTTCTTGGGATTTGATGAGCGCGTAGAGGTCGACGTTTCCGATGCTGCGTCCCGACCCTTTGGCGATTCCGTCGTGGACGCTAAGGACGATTGCGGGTTTTTGGAACCGGCTTACCAGCCGCGAGGCGACGATCCCGACGACTCCTTCGTTCCAGTGCTCCCCCGCTACGACGATCACCCGGTCTTCGGGCCGGACCTGAAGCATCGCTTCTTCCGTCGTCTGGGCTTCGGTCTCTTTGCGCAGCGTGTTAAGGGAACTGAGCAGCTCAAATTGTTCAAACGCTTTTTCAGTCGTATCGGCAAGTAGAAAATCGAGGGCGATTTTGGCGTCTTCGAGCCGTCCGGCGGAATTGATCCGGGGGGCGATCTGGAATGCGATGTCTTCGGAGGTGATCGCGGAACGGTTGAGGTAGTCGCGGATCATGACAAACGCCGGAAGCGGGGAACGCTGCATCATTTCCAGCCCGGTTTTGACGATCGAGCGGTTGAACCCGACCAGCGGCATCACGTCGGCGATGACCGCCAGCGCCAGGAACGGGAAAAACTGGCGCATGTCGATCGAGAGCTCCAGCTCCTGCTTGAGCAGCCCCATCAGCAACCAGGCTACCTGCGCGCCGCAGATCTCTTTGTAAGGGTAGGGGCATTCACGCTGTTTGGGGTTGATGATGGCAAAAGCATCCGGGAGGGCATCCGAGGGGGTATGGTGGTCGGTGATGATGAGATCGATTCCGCGCTCGCGGCACACCTCCGCGGCGGCAAAAGCGTTGATTCCGTTGTCGACGGTGAAAACGACATCGGCGCGAATCCGGTCGAGAATCCCGGGAGAGACTCCGTAGCCGTCGCTGAACCGGTTGGGAATCGCGGTTTCGAGGGGATAGCCGATCAGATTGAAAAAGCGTTTGACGATGGCGGTCGAGGTGACTCCGTCGACGTCGTAATCGCCCACGACGGCAATGCGCTCATTTGACCGGATCGCTCGTGCGAGACGTTCGGCCCCCTTGCGGGCGTCTTTGAGCTCTTGCGGATGGGGGATGTCGGAGAGTTTTTCGGATGCGCCGCCGAATCGGCGTGCGAGAAAATCACTCAGTGCGGTATGATCAAGAAGGGGAACCTCAGGCAAGGTTCGCATGCTCAAAAGTCGCTTTGACGAACGCGAGAATCGATGCGTTCGGGCTTTGGAGGCGTGAAGTGAATTCGGGGTGGAACTGAACCCCAAGGAACCACGGATGCTCAGGTATTTCGACCGCTTCGATCAGGCCGTTTGATTCGCCCGTGACGATCATCCCCGCTTTTTCCAGTGCTTCGCGGTAGGTCGGATTGGCTTCGTAGCGGTGGCGGTGCCGCTCATAAATGACCGCTTCACCGTTATAGGCTTCGCGCAGATTCGACCCGGGTTTCGTTTCGCAGGGGTATTCGCCCAGGCGAAGTGTTCCCCCCATCGGGGAGGTGTGGGTGCGCAGCTGTTTTTGGCCCGACTGGTCGATGAAGTTGTCGATGAGGTAGATCATCGGATGAGACGTATGGGCGTTGAATTCGATCGAATTGGCATCTTCGTACCCCAGAACGTTGCGGGCGTATTCGACGATGGAGAGCTGCATTCCCAGACAGATCCCCAGATAGGGGATTTTGTTTTCGCGCGCATAACGGATCGCCTCGATTTTTCCTTCGACGCCGCGGTTTCCGAAGCCGCCGGCGACCAGGACCGAATCACAGTCGCGCAGGAGCGCTTCGGCTCCCTGGGTTTCGATTTTTTCCGAATCGACCCAGTTGATCGCGACGCGGGTATCCAGGTGGGCGCCCGAGTGGATCAGCGCTTCGATGAGCGATTTGTACGACTCTTTGAGCTCGAGGTATTTCCCGACAAACCCGATCGTGATGCGATGTTTCGGGGAGACGATTTTTTTGACGAGCGAGTCCCACTGTTCCATATCGGGTTTGAGTTCCCCCAGTCCCAGTTCCTTGGCGATCGGGGCGAGGATGTTTTGCTGCAGGAAGCTCAGCGGCACGGCATAAATCGTCTGCTCGTCGGTTGCTTCGATAATGCTGTCGGAGCTGACGTCACACGAAAGGGCCAGTTTTTTCTTGAAAGTTTTGGGAAGCGGCTCTTCGCTTCGGGCGATGATCATCTGCGGGGTAATCCCGATACGGCGAAGTTCCTGGACCGAATGCTGGGTCGGTTTGCTTTTGTGCTCGCCTGCGGCTTTGATGAACGGAATGAGGGTGACGTGGATAAAGAACGTCCCTTCCACCTCTTCGTCGTGTTTCATCATCCGGATCGCTTCCATGTACGGCAACCCTTCGATGTCTCCGACGGTTCCCCCCAGCTCTACGACGAGAATGTCATGCCCCTCGCCCGCTTTTTTGATCCGGTCCACGATTTCGCCGACAATGTGGGGGACGACCTGGATGGTCTGACCCAGATACCCGCCGCTGCGCTCGCGCTCGATGACGCTGCTGTAAACCTGACCCGTGGTGAAGTTGCTGGTGCGCAGATAGGAGGTGTTGAGGAAACGTTCGTAGTTTCCGATGTCGAGGTCGGTTTCGGCGCCGTCTTTGGTGACGAAGACTTCCCCGTGCTCGAGGGGACTCATCGTACCGGGGTCGACGTTGATATAGGGATCGATCTTGAGCATACCGACATTTTTGCCGGAGTGTTTGAGAAGGGCGCCGATGCTGGCCGCCGTGATCCCTTTACCGAGTGAACTGAGCACACCGCCGGTTACAAAAATATACTTGGTCATGGGTTGTTCCTTCGAGTTATGGGTCTGATTTGCTGGAAAAAGGCCGGATAAGGCCATTACGGCGACGTCTAGGAGCCGAAATTTAAGTCAGCCATTATATACTTTTATCGCTTATAAAAAGGATAATTATGGAATCAGCCCTCTATTACGTCACGATAGCGCTCGGTATCTCCATCGTCGTCAACCTCATATTGAAACGGCTCGGAGTATCGCAGATCATCGGGTACATCATGACGGGGGTGACGGTGGCGTACGTGTTCGACCTGCGCCACATGGCCGATTCGCATACGCTGGAGATGATCGCCGAGTTCGGGGTTGTATTCCTGATGTTTACGATCGGGCTGGAGGTGTCGCTGCAGCGGCTGGCGACGATGAAAACCGACGTTTTTTTCAACGGTACGCTGCAGGTCGTCGTATCGGCACTGATTTTTTTTGCCCTTTCGTTCTGGGTGCTCCATATCCCTTTCGCCGCCGCACTGATCACTGCGATGGCGCTGTCGCTTTCCTCTACTGCGGTCGTGCTCAGTTACCTCAAGACGACCAAAGAGATCGTCCGTCCCTACGGCCAAAAAGCGACGGGGATTCTGATTTTTCAGGACATTGCGGTGATTCCGATCCTTCTTTTGATCGGATTCCTGAGTTCGGACGGCGGCAGCATCGGCGACGTTTTGCTTCAAACCACGATAAGTGCCGTCCTGATCGTCGGGCTACTTTTTATCGTCGGTAAACGGGTCATGACGTGGCTGCTCCATTTCGCTTCTTCGAGCGAGGTGGACGAGTTTTTCATGGGTTCGGTCCTTGTGATCGTCGTCGGGGCCTCGTTGCTCGCCCACGCGTTCGGCTTCACTTATTCACTGGGGGCGTTCGTCGCCGGGATGATCATCGCCGAAACCCGCTATCACCATAAAGTCGAATCGGACATCGCCCCTTTCAAAGATCTTCTGCTGGGGACCTTTTTCGTCACCGTCGGGATGAAAATCGATCTGGCCCTCTTCCTGAGCCATTTCGGTCAGATCGTCGCGATTCTCGTCGCGATTCTGGCCATTAAAGCCATCGTCATCTTCGGGGTCGTCCGGATCTACTCGAAAGCCAAGATCGCTTTTAAAACCGCCGTCGCGTTGGCACAGGTGGGGGAATTTTCATTTGCGATTTTTGCGCTGGCAGGGAACTACAAGCTCATTCCGCAGGAGCTTTCCCAGATTCTGGTCCTTGCCGTCGTCATGTCGATCATCGTTACCCCTTTTATCCTCTCCAACCTCTCGCGCATCAGCGACTATTTTTTCAAAGGGGTAAGTCTGACCGAGAGTTTCAGCATGCTGCCCGGGCGTCGATATCACGTCATCGTCTGCGGATACGGGGTCGTGGGGAAATTCGTAGCCAAAGAATTGCGCGCGGGCGGGGTCGATTACGTCGTCGTCGACAACAGCTATAAACACGTCGAAGAAGCGCTGCGTGACGGTGAAGAGGTCTATTTCGGCGATATGTCGAAAACGGCGATCCTCGACAAGCTCTTTATCAAAGACGCCTCCAGCGTTATCGTCACCCTGGATAACATGGAAAAAAAGCGTCTGATCTGCGAAGCCGTGATCGCCCACGCGCCAAACGTCAAACTGGTGGTCAAAGTGGTCAACCTCGAAGAGAAGCGTTCGTTGCGGGGATTGCCGATCTCGATTACGATCGACGGGAAAAAAGAGGTGGCCGCACGCCTCGTTTCCGAAGCGATGCGGTGCGAACTGGAGAAATAAAGGATCGAGCTTTTCAGCTCTCCTTCTGTTCGGCCACGAGCCACTGCAGGTAGCGGATTGACCAGTCGAGGTCTTCGAGGGCCGTATCGACCGCTTCAAGAGGCTGGTCGAGATGCTGCTTAAGCTCTTTGAGCCGCTGTTTGAGATACTGCGCCATGCTGTAATAGGCATTGAGCGACGTATCGTCCTGCGCTTTGATGATGAGATCTTCGAGGGTGTTGACGAGCTGCTGTTCGTTGGGGAAAATGTTCCCCGCTTTACGAATCGTACGCTGCACCTTTTGCAGATGCGCCATGTCGACTTTAAAGTTTTCGGGATTGGCCGACATCAGTTCCCCCGAGAACCCGGTTTGATGGCTTCCGAACCGTCCGCACACAGCGGACAGTTCTCCGGCGCGTACATCTCGAAATCGAAATCGGCCAGTGCGAAAAGGGGCTTGTTTTCGGGAAGTGAACAGTTGCTCTTGCGCTCCAGTGCAGAGCCGCTGCGTTTGCAAAAACCGCGGTTGGCGAGTGCGGCGAATCCGACGACCTCTCCGCCGAGCGCTTCGATCGCTTTCGCCGCTTCCATGGCCGAACCGCCGGTCGTGATGATGTCTTCGCAGATGAGGACTTTTTCACCCGGAGTGATTTCAAACCCGCGGCGGATCTGCATCTCGCCGTTTACCCGCTCGGCGAAAATCGAACGTTTGTCCAGCGCCGTTGCGAGGGCGAATCCCGCGATCAGCCCGCCGAGCGCGGGGGCGCAGACGGTGTCGATCGCGATGCCGTCGTTACGGATGATTTCCGCGAGGGCATCGGCGAGGAGCTTGGCGGTTTTGGGATCTTCGAGCACTTTGGCCGATTGGAGATAATACTGCGAATGGTTGCCGGAACTGAGCTTGAAATGCCCTTCGAGCATCGCGTCGGCATCGAGATAGATCTGTTTGACGTTCATGGTCATACCGTCAACAGTTCCTGCTCTTTGTTTTTGAGCAGTTCGTCGATTTTCGCGGTGAATTTGTCGGTGATTTTCTGAACTTTTTCCTGGGCGACTTTCGATTCGTCCTGGGTGATCAGTTTGTCTTTTTCGAGCGCTTTGATTTTGTCGTTCGCTTTTTTGCGGTCGTTGCGGACGGCAACTTTGGCCTCTTCGGCCATCCCCTTGGCTTTTTTCGCCGATTCCTGGCGCTGTTCGACGGTCATCGGAGGGAAGAAAAGTTTGACGTCGGTTCCGTTGTTGTTCGGATTGACGCCGATGTCGGCTTTCTGGATCGCTTTTTCGATCACGCTGAGCATCGATTTGTCCCACGGAGAGATCGTGATGGTCGTTGCATCGGTGGCGAGGACGCTGGCCGCCTGTTCGAGCGGTACCATTGAACCGTAACTTTCGACGCGGATGTTGTCGAGGATCTTGGTCGTCACTTTTCCGGTACGCAGCGTACGGAAGTCGCTGAGCATGTGGTCGACCCCTTTTTGCATCTGTTCTTCACAAAATTGATACACTTCGTTCAGCATAAAATCTCCTTGGCTAATGGTTTGTTACTTGCTGACGTTCGCGTCGTTGGCGATGTTGATCGCCGGCGCCGCGACGTCGGTTTTTTCCACCGAAGCGTCGATAACCGACGCATTTTTCTGCTGTGCGTAGAAATAGCCCAGCGCGATGGTGTTGACGACGAAAACGAATCCTAGGAAAAACGTCACTTTCGCCAGAAAACTGCCGGGACCTTTGGCTCCGAAAACCGATTCGTTCGAGCCGCTGTATGCTCCCAGCCCAATGCTGGAGCTCTTTTGCAGAAGTACCGCGATCGTGATCATGACGACCAAAACGATCTGTACGATGAGCAGAATACCTGTCATAAATTGTCCTTGTGGTTAAGAAAAAGTTCGCGATTATAACACAGTGTCGATGAAGCTTCCATGAAACGGGTCTTGGATTAACCGTCTTTGAACTACAATAGCGTTTACAAATTCATCGGTGCAAAGGTTGTGAAATGGATCTCAAAAAAGAGACGGTATTCGGGGCCGTCATTGCCGCCGCGGTAGCGGGAGTCGTATTTTTCGCACCTTCGGGTGCTCCGAAAGCCGAATCTTCTTCAAGCCTTCCGAGCGTTTCGGTCAGCACGTTTTCGCTCTACGAATCGGCTCGGGCGGTTGCAGGGGAAGGGCTGGAAATTCGTACGATCATCCCGCTGGGAAGTGACGCGCACATGTTTTCACCCACCCCAAAAGAGGTCGCGCGCATCGGTAATTCTTCCCTTTTCGTTTACAGCGGGGCCGGATTCGAAAGCTGGGCGGAGCCGCTCCGCGCATCTTTGCCTCAGAACGTCGAGGTTCTGGACATGAGTAAACACGTGAAACTGATCCGAAGCGAAGAGACCCATGCCGCCCATCATGAAGAGTCACACGAAGACGAACACGATCGCGGGGCTTATGATCCCCATTACTGGCTCGACATCGACAACATGATTCTTATGACCCGAAAACTGGAAGCGGAGTTTTCGAAACTTTCCCCCGCAAATGCCGACCTTTTCCATAAAAACGCCGCGGCCTATGTCGCCGAACTGCAAAAACTCAAAAGCGAGTACGCAAACGGCCTGAAAGAGTGCCGCAGCCGACTTCTCGTCTCGAATCACGATGCGTTCGGCTATCTTGCCCGTTCCAACAGCCTCGAAAGCGTATCGGTCATCGGCCTCTCCAGCGACGAACAGCCCAGCGCGAAAAATATCGCCGACATCGTTGCGCTCGTCAAAGAGCACGGGGTCAAGACCGTCTTTTTCGAAGCGCTGATCAACGACAACGTCGCACAGACCATTTCGCGTGAGACGGGAGCACGGGCGGTCAGCCTGCAGCCGTTGGAGAATATCAGCGAAGATGAGTTAAAATCCCGTGAAACTTACCTCTCGGTCATGCGCCAAAATCTGCACAAATTGAGAGAAGCGATGGAGTGTCGTTGAAATTTTCCCCTCCCTTATTCGAGGTCGAAAACCTTTGTTTCGAACGGCAGGGCCTCTTGGTCCTGAACAAGCTCTCGTTCGCGGTTCTGCCGGGGGAATATTGCGCCATTATCGGCCCGAACGGAGGGGGAAAAACGACCCTGGTACGTCTTCTCCTCGGGCTTGAGAAGCCGACTTCCGGCACCATTCGCCTCTTCGGCACCGAACAAAAGCGATTCAAAGCGTGGAGCCGTATCGGCTATGTGCCGCAGCGTTCGGCCCTGATCGACGGCACTTTTCCGGCAACCGTGCGGGAAGTCGTCGGAATGGGGCGTTACGCCCAGCGGGGGATTTTCGGTTTCGAATCGGTCGAAGACAAGCGGGCGATCGAAGAAGCGATGGAGCTGATGGGGGTTGGTGATCTGCAAGATCGCCTGATCGGCAACCTCTCCGGGGGGCAGCGTCAGCGGGTCATGATCGCCCGGGCGCTTGCGTCGAATCCCGAAGTGCTGATCGTCGATGAGCCCAACACGGGCGTCGATGTCGAATCGCAGCACCGTTTTTACGAACTGCTGCGCCAGCTGAACCGTACGAAAAAAGTGAGTATCCTGTTCATCACGCACGATGTCGGCGTAATCGCCGAAGACATAACGAAACTGTTGTTCGTGAACCAGACCCTGCTGATGGCGCAGAACCCCGCGGAGATGTTGCGCTGCGATGAAATCAGCCGTCTCTACGGAACGCCGGCTCATCTGGTCTGCCACAACCACTAGGGGGGACAATGCTCGAAATGTTCGATTATCCGTTTATGCAGCGTGCGTTGATCGCGGGGACGATCATCGCCCTGCTCGCATCGCTGAGCGGATCGTTCATCGTTTTGCGCCGTTATTCGCTCCTCAGCGAGACCTTGGCGCATGTCTCCCTTGTCGGGGTAGCGGTGGGAATCCTTTTGGGGACGGCGCCCTTATGGATGGCGGTGGCGGCGGCGCTGGCCGCTTCGTGGATGATCGAATACCTCCGAAGCGCCCACGGCCTTTATTCCGACTCAATCCTTTCCATCTTCCTGTCGGGTTCACTGGCCCTTTCCGTCGTCATCATTTCGCTCGCGGGATCGTTCAATGCGTCGCTGTTCAGTTACCTGTTCGGTTCGATTCTCTCGGTAAGCAACCAGGATTTATGGATTATGGGGGGATTCGGAGCCGTCGGGGCCGCGTTGTTGCTCGTTTTTTTCAAGGAACTCTATTTTATTGCGTTTGACGAAGAGGTCGCCCGCGCCAGCGGAATCCGTGTCGCTTTGCTGAATTTCATGCTGGTGAGCGTGATCGCGATCATTATCGCCCTCTCCATCCGGGTGGTGGGGACGTTGCTGATCGGTGCGCTGATGGTGATTCCTCCCGTAGCGGCGATCCGTTTCGGAATGGGATTTTACCCCACGACGCTGCTGTCGCTTGTGATCGCCCTCGTGTCGGTCGTCGTTGGGCTGGGGGCATCGTACCTCTACTCCCTCCCCAGCGGCGCGGCGATTGTTCTGTGTCTGCTGGCGTTTTTCGTCGCCGCGCTGGCGATCAACCGCCGATGAGGGTGCGCGAGGAGTTCTCCCGGTTCGCCGCGGAATACGGGAAATACAACGTGATTCAGGCCGAAGCGGCGCGAAAGCTTTTGGCCGATACTTCCGGTATCCCGCGGCGCATTCTGGATCTGGGATGCGGGAACGGGACCCTTTTTGGAGCGCTCTCTTATGTACCCGAACGGTTCGTCGGCGTCGATTTCTCCGCATCGATGCTTTCGCACCACCCTTTGGCTTCGTGCGTTGAACTAATTTGCGGCGATTTCAACGATGCCGCTTTGTTTGAGCGGCTTTCGACGGAGCGGTTTGATCGGATTTATTCGGCTTCGGCCCTTCAGTGGGCACATGACCTGGACCGCGTATTTGCCTCCATCGTCGCGCTGGAGGCTCCCGTATCGCTGGCGATTTTCACCTCCGGCACTTTTCGGAGTCTTTACGAGACGGCCGGGTTGGAGCCGATCCTCAAATCCGCCGACGAGGTGATGGCCACCGCCCGGTACCGCTTTGACGCACGCTTCGAGATCGTCCGATACGAGATGGAGTTCGAGACGGTGCGGGATATGCTCCGCTACATCAAGCGCAGCGGGGTGAGCGGCGGGCGAAGAGTCCTGGATGTTGCGCAGACCAAAGCGCTGATGCGGGATTATCCGCTGAACTACCTCGAATTCGAAGTGGTGTTTATTACGTCATAAGCATCGGGAATGTGATTTCCGAAAACAGCGGCCTCTCCTCCACCGTTTCATTCATGCATCGTTCCCTTAAGCGTTCCAGCTTTTCGTAGATTTCCCCTTCTTTGATGGGACACAGTGAGAGCATATCCTCCAGCAGGCACCCGAACGCGCGCACTTCGATTCTCTCGAACTCTTTGCGGTGCGGTTCGTAGAAGCTCGCCGCCCCGAAGTCCCCCAGATAGCAGTGATTTTCGTCGTTGATCAGAATATTGTGGGCGTAGAGGTCGCCGTGCATGAGTCCGCGCGCGTGCAGGTGTGCGGCGGCGGAGGCGATCGCACGGGCTACTTCGAGGATGCTTTCGGCGGTGAAGGTGGCTCCCGGTTCGAAGGTATCTCGGGTGCAGGTCTCGAAATCGGGCGGCAGCCCCAGATTGCGGTAAACGCTCGGGATATACTCCAGTACCAGTCCCAGACGCTCGTCCCCTCCGAGCTTCGAGAGGACTTTGATGAGGTGGGGATGTTCCCCGACGCTCATGTAGGCGTTCATCTCATCGTGGGCGTACCCGTCGCTTGTGATGGCGCCTTTGAAGAGTTTCAATGCTACCTCTGCTTCGTGCGGCGTCGAATAGGCTTTGAAAATATCCCCCGACGCGCCGGAGCCCAATTTTTCTTTAACTTCCAGTTCGTCATACCCGATTTCCTGAAATTCGAATCGCGGGTTCGTGCTGCACGGATTTCCCGAAAAAGCCAGCCATGAGAGTTTCGGCAGATTCCACAGCCACGAGGGGATCGTTTCGAGGCGGTTGGCCGAGAGGCGGAGGAGTTCGAGATTGCGACATGAGGCCATCTCATCGGGAAGCTTTTCGAGTCGGTTTCCCGCCAGGGCGCATTTTTGCAGTTGTGCGAGCTTTCCGATCGAGCGGGGGAGATGGGTGAGGCGGTTATCGGTCAGGATCAGCCAGCTGATCCCGTCAGGAAGCACGTCTTCGTCAAATTGTTCGATGAGGTTGCTTTTGAACCCCAGCATATAAAGATTCTCGCACCCCCTGAAGG
Source organism: Campylobacterota bacterium (assembly GCA_040752835.1). Classification (NCBI taxonomy): domain Bacteria; kingdom Pseudomonadati; phylum Campylobacterota; species Campylobacterota bacterium. The sequence continues at coordinate 47,029 of JBFMGG010000011.1, forward strand.
AGGGGACCGCGCGAAAACGGTTGTTTGAAAAAAAGGCGATTTTCAGGTGGTGCAGACGATGCATGTCGTCGGGGAGGGAGGAGAGGGCGTTATCACTGAGATCGAGGATTTCGAGCGTATCGGCAAGATCGAAAATCTCTTCGGGAAACGTCGTGAGACGGTCGCGCAGATTCAGCCGTCTTATCCCTTTGAGGCTGCCCGAGCGCAATTGTGCGAGTGTATGCATATTTGCCTTTACTGTATAGGAATGGGCGGATTCTAGCGAAAAGCGCCTTGAGCCGCCAAGGCGTATTTGAAATCTTATTTACGATCAGGGATTAATTCAAAATCGCGCGCGTTGTTTGATAAAAAGGGTTATATTCTATGACAATTTCTATTGATTTGTGCAAGGAGAATATGATGAAAGGGATCGAAAAATACGACAATCTACACGAGGTGATCCCCAAGCTTTTCCCGGTACTCGTCGAAGCGATCCAATCCGAATTTTTGGAGATTAAAGAGATTAACCGCGAATGCGAAAAATTCATTGCGACGTGTGAGCGTTTTCCGGAGCTCAAAAAAGCCAAATACGTCATTTTTTCCCAGCACATCAAAAAGAACGAGCACAAAAACGAACTGTTCGCCTTTATCGATGCCGAAGGAAATATTCTCCGCCATATTACCGGAAGGGAAATGGAACTGTACGGTTTGCTTGGGTCGTGTTCGAACCTGCACGTTTCCGAAGAGTTCGAAGAACAGCGTCGCCATTGCAGCGGCGACGAATGCCGTCATTGAGATAACAGGTTTTTCTTTTCCAGTACGTAGAGTTCGTAGCGGATATGCTTGAAACGCTCGCTCGATGCGGGGTCTGCGATTTTATACAGCTCTTCCAAAACCCGGGACGACTCCTGTGCCCGTTTGTAATTCGCAATTAATATGGAACGCAGGTCGGTCCGATTCATCTCACTGGGCATTGTGGGACGCAGTACATCGTTCTCGCTGTCGCGCGAAGCGAGCAGCTCTTCGAGCGGTTCGATCCGGCATAGATGACGCAGATTCTTCAAAGCCGTGGAGAGTTCCTTGTCATTGTGAACATAGCGCGCTATGTCCTCAATCACACGGATCCCTTCTTTGAGACGGTTCAGGTTGGCGTCCGCCACCCGAAGGAGTTCGGGGGGGAGGGAGTTATTCGTCATTGTTTCCGAAAATGCCGAACAGCTGGAGCAGCGTCACGAAGAGGTTGAAGAAGTCGAGGTAGAGCGCAACGGCTCCGTCCATCGGCGTCTCATACGCTCCGCGAATCACGTTTTGGGTATCGATGAGAACCATCACGCTGATCACGAGGAGAAAAATCGCCTGAATCGCCACGTACAGGATCGGGCTTTTCAGGAAAAAGACGTTGATCAGTGAAACCGCCAATATAATAAAGAAAGCGATCATGATCGGTTTGGACCAGCTGGTAAAGTCTTTCGTGCTTTTAATCGCAAAGAAACTGAGTCCGCCGAACAGTGCCGCCGTCATGAAAAACGCGTTTCCGACGATCGTCGCCCCGCCGGCCATTCCGAGGATATGGCTGAGGAGAGGCGTGATGATGACGCCGCTGGCAAAGGTAAAGGCAAACAGCCCGACCATGTTTACTCCGGGTTTGTTCTTGATGAACTGCAGTCCGAACATCCCAAAGAGCATCCAGGGGATAGCGATCCACCAGTAGTTGGCCGCGACGATTCCCGCATACGGGATACCGACGTAGGCACCTACGCCTCCCGCCAGCATCGAAGCGGCGAAAAGTTTGTAGGTATCTTTTACAAACGAAACGATCTGCGCTTCACTGCGGTGAGCGCTCTCGTAGCCAAAAGCACCTTCACGTGCGTATTCGCGATCATATAAAGCCATTGCTTTTTCCTTTATAAGGTATTTTATAAAAGGGATTATACAGAATTTTGATTAACCGTTCGTTTGTCAAAGAAAAGAGAAGAAGAAGGATTCGGGGTGAAAATGGGTAAAATGGTTACAAAAAATGGGACGTGAAGCGGAAAATAAATTTTTTTTGCCATATTTCGGATGTTTGCGCAAAAACCTCTTGACATTCGTCGGTATTTTTCCTATAATTCCCGTCCACAAACGCTGAGAGGCCTTGAGTTAAGGCTTTGAGTTTTGGGTTTGAGATCATTGAAAACTAAGCAGGGATGGCGGTTGAGC